>JBMFMY010000075.1:0-6196 GCA_049970435.1 Candidatus Methanomethylicaceae archaeon | reverse complement strand
CCGGCATCAAGATTATCAAAACATACGCTAGTTAATAAACTTAACACTAGCTAGAAGCAGCTTCTCTGCCCCCGCGGTCACGGAGACCCAAGCCGTTCAATAAAAGGATTTTTTATCAACTTGTTCCCACTCATAATTGTGGGATTGCTTAATGTATAAACTGGTGAGCAGTTCAGGAATACGCGGAATCGCCATGAGAGAGGTATCACCGGATCTCTGCATGATGTTGGGTCTATCCATTTCTGCCAAAATGCGCGGCGATTTTGTGGTGGGGCACGATGTCCGCCTCTCCTCCCCTCTCCTCGCAAACTCACTAATGGATGGACTGAATGCTGGGGGCTCAAACTCAATATTCCTTGGTCTCTCCCCAACACCAGCTGTTGCTTATTACTCAAAACACTTCTCTGGAGGTCTGGTGATCACGGCCAGTCACAATCCGCCCGAATACAATGGTATAAAGATCTTTGACAGAAGGGGGGCCTCTGTTCCTGCGACTTTCTACGAAAACCTTCTCTCAGATACTCAGGCTAAGTACGCGAGCTGGAACTCCTTGGGCTCTAGAAAAGATCATGAAGGGCTCCACGAGTACTTAGATTTCCTATGCTCTTTTTTCAACACCAAGAAGAGATGGAGGGTGGGCATAGATCCCGGCAACGGTGCAACCTGCCTTACAGCACCCTTGGTCTTCCGCTTGGGTGGGCATGAAGTCTTCCCAGTCAACTTGGCACCTGACGGTAAATTCCCAGGGCGGGGCGCAGAGCCCAAAGAAGACGCCCTTCAGTCCTTGGCTGATACCATAAGAAAGAATTCTTTGGATATAGGCTTTGCCTATGATGGAGACGGAGATCGTTTGGCGGTATTAGATGAAAATGGCACTTTCCTATCTCAGGATGTTTTACTGGGTCAAATGGCAAGGTTCTTCGTAAAACAACATGGGGGCTCTGTAGTGGTGAACGTGGACTCCTCCTCCGTCATAGATCTACTGGTCCAATCTGTGGGCGGTGCTGTTTACAGATCAAAAGTTGGCGATCCCTACATACTCGAGGAGATGCTCAAGAGGGGATCCGTATTTGGTGGGGAGACTTGTGGGGCTTGGATTACCCCTCATCTGCCCTGCCCTGACGGCGTTCTCTCTTCAATTCTCCTGCTCAATCTTCTAGACCAGATGGGCATTAGGCCTTCCCAGTTACGTTCTGGAGTGCCCGACTTTTTCCTCGAGAGAACAAAAGTTCAATGTCCAAACGATCTCAAGGATATTGTCATGATCAGACTCAAAGAACTACTAACCGCGGCTTGGCCAGACGCGAAAGTTTCGGAAATAGATGGGATAAGGCTGGCTTGGCAAGAATTCGATTGGGTCTTGATAAGGCCTTCCGGAACCGAACCACTCATCAGAATAACTGCGGAATCCCAAGACAGAAAGAGGACGAAGGAGTTAATCAGCTCGCTCTTAAATCTGATAAATAAAGCTATGGGGGGTTAGAAACGAAAGCGATAGTCTTGGCAGCAGGAAAAGGTGTAAGGCTTGAAACCTTCACCCTCACACGACCAAAGCACCTGATGCCTGTTGCCGGATCCACTTTGTTGGAACACACCCTCCGCTCCATAAGAAGTGCTGGAATTGGCGAGGTCATATTGGTGACACACTACATGAAAGACCTCATAAGGTCTCATATAGGAGACGGCTCCCTGCTGGGTCTGAAGGTTACGTATGTGGAGCAACAGTCGTTATTGGGAACGGGAGACGCCCTCCTCGCATGCAAATCTCTGATTGGAGCGGAGCCCTTCTTGCTAGTTTACGGAGATCTTGCCTTCCACCCATCAATACCAAAGGAGGTGATCTCCTTTTTCGAAAAGGGATTGAATGTGATCTTGGGCGTACACGCAGACAATGTAAAGGATTTCGGTCTTTTGGAAGTGGCGGACAGCACTCTTTTGGGGATTCGTGAGAAGCCAAAAGTCGGCGGTCCAGGAATAGTCAACGGTGGCATCTACATCTTAAACCAAGATATATTCGGGTACATTGAGAAGACGCCAAGATCGGAGCGGGGGGAGCTGGAACTCACCTCGGCCATAAACATGGCTATAGCAGATGGCAAGAAATTCGCAGTATACCCTACAACCAGTGTTAGATGGGTAGACGTAGGGCGGCCATGGGACGTCCTGGATGCCAATAGGATGCTCTTGGATGCTCTCTTGAGAGAAAGCAGGGTTGAAGGCTCGATCGAGGAGAATGTTCGTATACATGGAAACGTAGTCATAGAACCCAATACAAAAATCCTCTCTGGCACATATATCGAGGGTCCAGTTTGGATCTCCAGCGGTTGCAAAGTCGGTCCTAATTGTTATCTGCGCCCATACACCTACCTCTGCCAAGGTGTGAGGGTAGGAAATGCCTGCGAGATCAAAGGCAGCATAATAATGAATGGGACACATATCGGTCACCTTTCCTACATTGGCGATAGCATCATCGGGGCGGACTGCAACATCGGGGCTGGCACTATTACCGCGAATCTGAGGTTCGACGACCTTCCCATAAAAGTCACAATAAAGGGAGAAAGAGTCAGTAGCGGCAAGAGAAAGCTTGGAGCTTTCCTCGGAGACGGGGTAAAAACTGGGATAAACGTCAGTCTATATCCTGGTGTAAAAGTTGGACCAGGCAGTTGGATAGCACCACATATTGCCGTCAACAGAGACGTTCCTCCAAACGCCCTTCTCACTCAAAAGTTCGAGCTCCAAGAAAAGGAGATCATCGATGCCGATAGATGAGGTTAATGTTATTGTCAAGGATCACAGAAAAGTAAAACTGAGGTTTGCCTTAGCATATCCTAATATTTACCCCGTTGGAATTAGCAACTTGGGTATACGCCTCCTCTACGAACTATTGAACAGAATAGAGGAGGTCGTATGCGAGCGGTTCTTCTTCTCAGGTTATGGTGTCCAGCCCAAAAGTCTCGAGTCTGGTTTGCCCATGTCCGCATTCGATGTCGTGGGTTTTTCTCTCCAGCACGAGATGGACTACCTCAGAATGTTAGATATGCTCTCAACTTCTGACATCCCCTTGAAATCGGATGCGAGGAATCGTCCAATCGTCATCGCAGGGGGTCCTTCAGCCTCGTCCAACCCCATACCGATCTCCCCCTTTGTTGATATCTTCGTGATCGGTGAGGCTGAACCCATATTGCCACAACTGTTGGATCTCCTCATGTCTGGTGACGCAAAGACTTCAACATGTTCGATACCTGGCCTATACAAACCAGGCTCCACAACCAAAAGGGTCTACGCCGAAGATCTGAACAATGCTTATCATCCCGTGAGGCAGGTGCATCCCACATCTGGGGAATGGCTCTCAACATCATTCCTGCTGGAGGTTAGTAGGGGGTGTAACAAGGGGTGCAGATTCTGCCTTGAATGCTTCCTCTATTCTCCAAGGAGAGAAAGATCACTAAATACAATCCAGAAAATACTGGATGACGGTATTAGACTCTCTAAGGTCAACAAGATTTCATGCATCAGCTCTGCCCTTTTTGACCACTCAGAATTGAAGGACATACTCTCCTCCTTGAAGAATAGGGGGGTCCCCTTCTCTACACCTTCAGTGAGGGTCTCTGATGTGGACGAGGAGCTAATGCGTCTAATCGCCTCTGGTGGGCAGCGTTCCATCACGATAGCCCCTGAAACCCCTTCGGAGCGGTTAAGGCGGGTCGTAAACAAACCTTTCGATAACGATCAGCTCTTCAGCATGCTACTAAAAGCCCATGAATCCGGAATCCGGTCACTGAAACTCTACTTCATGTTGGGTATTCCAGGCGAAACTGATAGTGACATCGGTGAACTTGAACAATTCATCTCTAGAACAATCTCCTCTGGGTTTACACCATCCTACATTCACATCTCAATAAATCCCTTGATCCCCAAGAGCAACACCCCTTTTCAATGGCTCCCCATGATAAGCAAGGAAGACTACGACAGGCGCGTCTCACTATTCCGCTCAATAGCCAGAAGGCATGGCATAAGGAGAGTAGAGTCTCTTGACTACCGGTGGGGCGCGATACAAGCTTACCTTTCCACGGCTGGATTAAAAGCCTCCGAGATCCTGCTATCACTCCTCGAGGATCTTGCGATCGGTGGAACGGGGGATCTAGGCACATGGAGGCGAGTACTGAAACGCTATGGGAAGCGTCCCGAGACCCTCTACCAACCCCTAAAACTTGACGACCCCCTGCCTTGGGAAGAGATAAAAGGCGCTGTCCCAATCTCTATATTGCGGCACGAATTCCTGAGGGCAACAGGCGATACTAAATGAAAGGCTTCTCAAAAGAGGAACTGAAGAAGGACTTCCCAAACCTGGTCAAGGAGTTAGAAGATGCTGAGTCAATAGAAAATTTGAATATTAAAATTGACAGAAGCAGGGGTTACACGCCAAACGTTATTGACTTCATAATGCGGTGCGAAAAGAACGAAGAGGCAATAGAAATAATTGACTACCTCGAAAAGCGGAAAGAAATAACCTCTGCCTACGCCGAGTCACTGCGCAAGCAAGTAAACGAGAAGGGTGTAAGATCTTTCGGTAAAAAACGGACACCCGGATACTACTTCAGGGCTTTTGGAAAAAAGTGACTTTTTAATGATTTGCTTGAAAGTCAAAATATAAATTATAAATTAAAATTTCACGCAATTAAATTAAATAATACCTCATTAAATTAGATAATATCCCTTCCGTTGTTCGGGCTGACTAGAATCCGAATTGTTTCTGGACTCACGCCCTTAGTCCTTTAGCCGAGACTATCTTTATCACATCTCCGCTCTTTAGCTGATACCCTTCGCCGACCTTCTGACCGGTTTTTGCATTTATTGCGAATAAGAACCCTTCCCCAAGATCCGAGTGGATCTTATAGGCCAGATCCCTTACAGTACTTCCCTCCTGCATGAGGATAACATCTGGCAAGACATTTCCTTTGTGGTCTGTAAACTTTCCAGCATCCTCAACAGGGAATACTGGTATCATCTTTAGCTTCTTCATATATACAGCCTCTATAGCCTCCTGTACTCCAGTACTACCCCACTTCTTAATAAGTTCCTGTATCTTGGTCAGCCCTGCTTTCTGCTTTTCACTCAGCTCATCTCTTTTAAGAATTTCAAATCCTCTGTCTCCTGGCATATAACTTATTAGCCCTTTTTTGGCAGCCAACCTGAGCGCCAACTCCGCCTCAGCCGAGCACGGAATTACCGTATAATCTTTGAACTCAGCTCTCAACCTCTCCACATTAGCCTCAGCCGTCGGTATATCCACTTTATTCGCAACTATCACCATTGGTTTGGAGATCCTCCTTATTCGCTCAACAAACATCATTATATCGTCATCTGACCATTGATCCACCCTCTTGGAGAAGTTCCCATCAGACTTTATTACGGTGATTATGTGCTTCTTGCTTATCATCAGCCCTGCCAGCCTGTTGTGGAGCAACGACAATAGATCCTCTTTGAGTTGCATGACACCCTTCACTATTTTGTCCCAGTCTTTCTTGAGTATCTGGAACATCCACATCGTTATCTCGTACTCCAAAAACCTCACATCTTCCACAGGATCCCTCGTTCCAGGCTCGCAAGGATTTCCATTGGCATCGGTAGAACCCGAGGCATCGACAACATGTATGAACCCATCAGCCTGGCGGAGATCGTCTAGGAACTTGTTTCCGAGCCCTCTTCCTTTGTGGGCATCTGGAACCAATCCTGCAACATCCACAAGCTCCACAGGAACCCATCTTATACCATTAATACACGTCGAGTTTCTTGGGTTGTCCTTAACGCCGAGCTCCTTGCAGACGCAACGCACTCTAACGCTGGCCACTCCCCTGTTTGGCTCGATTGTAGTGAATGGAACATTGCTTATCTTAGCAGGCGCGAGTGTAGCCGCCGAGAAGAACGTCGATTTTCCAACATTGGTCTTGCCCACAACTCCCGCTATCATCCTATATACACCGCTTGGATGAAACTAACTAACAGCCCATATAAAAGAAAACCCTTCCGTTCTGTCTGAGCGTTAACTTGCGTTACGCCCTTCATTCTTCCCTCCTCGTGTCATGGGAAGGCTTTCGCCGTGAACGGTTGAAGCCGGTACATTTCTCTGGTATTCTTGGAGGAGGTTTAGCACCGCTATTTTGTCCCTGTCCTCCTCCATCCCGCATTCTGGACA
>JBMFMY010000074.1:0-6234 GCA_049970435.1 Candidatus Methanomethylicaceae archaeon | reverse complement strand
TGACGGACGGGGCTTCAACTTTTCCTTCCTGTTACTCCCTCACAGCGCTCGGGGAGCGTTTTTGAACTTTCCCTTTTTTTAAGGGTACTCCAGGTTCCTGCTTCATCCGTAGGGCTCGATCCATACAGTTACGGAGGCCCAGCCGTCAGGCCTCATACCACCAGCGCACAGGCGCCTTAGATATCCATGCATCTGTGAAGATATGCGGCAAGAAGAGATTTATTTTCGGCTTTCATCCCATTACGGAAGGGGACTTCCCGCCGATAAGGTTAAAAAACATAATTCGAAGGTTGTTGCAATTGTAGCGCATTATGATTGTGCTGGAAATCCTGTGGGCAAGTATGTGCAAATACAACAGTTAATAAAAGCTATTAGAGAAATAAAGTCGTGGGATTATGATGTCGATGTGATTGGATTGTGGGTTAATGATAAATGGCAGATCGATGAAGTATATTAGATAAAAATAAAAAATCAATTCAGTCTAAATGAAAGAAAAATTCCACAGCATACTGAATTCTTTTAATTTAATAGTGCGGGGGGAGGGATTTGAACCCTCGAAGGCCTACGCCAAAGGATAACCCATCTTAGTCTGGATCTTGAGTCCTTCCCCTTTAACCTGGCTAGGGAACCCCCGCCCAAGAGAAAAAATGCTCTCTAGGAATATTTAACTTTTAACGGCCTGAAAGGAAGTAGGATAATAATAGGAAACCAACCATTAAAGCACCCATGAGTATTAGGAAGGTGTAGCTCATCTTTTGTTGTTGCTTGTATCGCTTTGCCTCTGCTTCATACTTCTTTGCGCACTCCTCTGAACAGGTCTTTTCCCCTTCAGGTATAGCATTTCCACAGATTATGCAGTGCGTATGTGGACCCCACTCTTCTCTCTTTTTTGACATTAACAACACCCTTATGGGATTACAGTCGTGCCTACCTTCTCACCCATTATTGCCCTTAAAATATTCTTCGGATCCCGACCATTTATGATCTTTGTTGTGATCTTTGAACGCTGAATTATTCTTATAGCAACTTGATCTGCCAAGTCGTACTCTCCTGCTCTTGCCCCTTGAGAATCCAGCACATTTTTCAACATATCTATTTTTATAACATCATAAAGTTTAGCGGCGGGATCCCTTTTAGGATCTGCTGTATAAACACCATCCACATTGGTTGTATTGATTAACAGCTTCGACCCAGTCCTCTCAGCAAGAACACAGGAAACAGCATTTGTAGATTGACCTGGTTGTAGACCGCCCATGACAACTATCTTGCCAGTTGATAATGCAATGTCTAACTCATTAAAATCCCTTGGAACAAATGGGCAGGCGTCTTCGCCAAGGGCATGGATAAAGATCTTTGCATGTAAATTTGCGATAGTTATTCCAATTTGATCGCATGTTGACTCGTCAGCCCCTAGCTCCCGTGCAAGTTTTATATAATAACGAGCCGGCGCACCTCCTCCCACAACGACATAGGGCGAGTGTCCTAGAGACTTTATTTCCTTTATTACAGCCACATATGGTTCTAGATTGGGCTGAACTTCAAGAGAGGGGAATAGAACGTGACCGCTGAGCTTTATAGTTACCTTCAATCTTTACACCAAGAAGAGTTAATAGTGTAAGTTATATAAAGGTTGAACGATTGCATAACCCGAGGCTGGCAAGGTTGTCGGAGGTAAAAAGGAGCTCGCTTGAGCTTTACAGGCTTAAAAAACTTGTTGAGGAGCTGGAGTCTAAGGAAGGGAAGGCGACAGAGCTAGTATCGTTGTATATTCCCCCCGGAAGGCAGATTTCCGATGCCATGAATAATTTGAGGGAGGAGTACGGTACTGCCGCAAACATTAAGTCAAAATCAACTAGAAAGAACGTTCAAGATGCTATAGAAAGCATAATGCAGAGATTAAAACTCTTCAGGGTTCCTCCACCTAATGGGCTCGTGATATTTAGTGGTGCTATACCTAGAGGGGCAGCAGGCTCTGAGAAAATTGAGACTTATGTGATAGAGCCCCCTGAGCCGATAAGCATTTATTACTATAGATGCGACTCGAAGTTCTTCCTTGATCCAATAAAAGAGATGTTAGTAGAGAAGGATGTATATGGTCTAATAGTGATGGACAGGAGCGACGCTACTTTTGCCATTTTGAAGGGAAGAAAAGTCGAGATTGTCGAGACTATAACCTCAGGGATACCAAGCAAACATGATGCAGGAGGTCAGTCTGCAAGAAGATTCCAGAGACTCATAGAGATTGCCGCCCATGAATTCTACAAAAGAGTTGCTGAACATGCAGAGAAAATTTTTCTTCCAATTCAAAATCTCAAAGGGATAATAATCGGCGGACCAGGACCCACAAAGAATGATTTTTACAATGGAAACTATCTCCACTACCAACTGCAGGATAAAGTTCTGAGCGTAGAAGATCTGGGCTATACGGAAGAGCCTGGGGTCTACGAATTGTTAGAAAAGGCAAAGGAAGTCTTGAAGAATGTTGAGTTTGTTAAGGAGAAGAGGCTTGTACAAGATTTCTTAAGTATGCTGGCAAAGAGCCCAAACTATGTAACTTATGGAGAGAAGGAAGTACGCGACAGGCTGGAGAAAGGCCTTGTCAAGACGCTGCTGATTTCAGCAGGCATTGAAAGATATAGGGTCAGATACAAGTGCCAGACTTGCGGTCACGAGAAAGAGCTCACGCTTTCAAAAGAGGAGATGTTAGCAAAGGGCGGTAAGGAAGTCTGCGATAGGTGTGGGGGTTTGATGTATGAAGAAGAGGTTAGGAGCATAGTAGACGAACTCGCTTCATTGGCTGATAAAACAAATGCTCAGGTCGAGGTCATATCCACTGAGACTGACGAAGGTAAGATGTTATTAGGCTCTTTCGGCGGGATCGTGGCATTGCTAAGGTACGCGAGTCAGGAGTAGCCCATTCGCTTGGACTTTTCAATGGCAGCGGATACGGCTTCATAAACAATGGATGAGAAGCCCCTAGAATTCATCACTCTCAGAGCCTCCTCTGTTGTCCCGCCTGGCGATGCCACAGAACTGATAAGCTGATCTAGGGGCTCTTTTGATACTTGAGCGACCTTGCCTGCACCTTTACACGTCTGCGCAATTATCATTCTGATTAAATCGTTGTTCAAGCCATATTTCTTGCCGACCTCTTCCATTGCCTTCATCAGAAGGAAGAAGTATGCGGGCCCGCTTCCGCTTAGACCAGTCACCACATCCAAAAGGGACTCGTCCTTTAGCTTGATAGAGAGCCCCACCCCTTCAAGCATAGAATTAACAAATTCAATATCTTCTTCAGTAGTTTTTTCATTGGGCACAAATACTGAGACCGATTCGTTCACTGAGGCTGCGATGTTAGGCATCACTCTTATAATTCGTGAATCTTTTCCTAGAGCGGATGCTAAGTAAGACAGTCTAACCCCCGCCGCAATAGAAATGATTAGAGGTTTTGGATCAGGGGCGTTATTTAGAATCTGTTTAAGGTGATCCAATAGGGAGGGCATGTCTTTTGGCTTCACAGCCAAGATTACTGCCTTGCATGAGACAAATTCTGCTAATGTATCAACGGTCATCATTCCCTCGTTTCTAGCAATTTGTGTTCTTTTTTCGTCAGAATCATAAACTATCAAACAATCTTTTTTCAGAATGCCTGATTTTAGTGCCCCTCTAATTAGAGAGGAGCCCATTTTCCCGTATCCAATTATTCCAACTTTAAATTTATTATTGATTGAGCTATTTTTTTTAATCATAATTCACGCACCCAAATGATCGATCCAGCTGCCCTCAAGTTTTTTGTGTATGAAAGGCTTGGCGCCTTTTCCTATATACTCGGAGACTTTTTGGCCAGATCCAAGCAGGATGTATTTTGTTGTAACAAGCCCTTCAAGTCCTACAGGACCTCGGGCATGTATCTTGTTTGTACTTATGCCAACCTCGGCGCCGAGTCCAAATCTATAGCCGTCGCTAAATCGCGTAGAAGCGTTATGTATTACTGTTGAAGAATCCACCATACTCAGAAACTTTCTCACTGCCTCCAGATCTTCACTGATTATGGAATCTGTGTGATGTGAACCGTAACGGTTTATGTGGCTTATTGCCTCCTCCACTCCACTCACAATTTTAATTGGCAGTACCAAGTCCAAGTACTCTGTCGACCAGTCTTCTTCAGTGGCTGGCTCAACGGGTATTTTTGCGGAGTTTAGGATCCTTGTGGTTTCTGGACAGCCCTTGATCTTGACCTTGCTATCGATTAGGCGCTTGGCTATTTCAGGGAGGATGGATTCGGCAACTTGCTTGTCAATAAGGAGGATTTTCATCGAGTTACATGCTGCAGGGTATTGCACCCGCGCGTCATGGCATATCTCAACGGCCATATTTTTGTCCGCGGCTCGATCCACGTAGATGTGACAGATGCCAGATGAGTGCCCCAAAACTGGTATTTTTGTGTTCTCCTGTATGTATCTTACAAATTCGTTGCTCCCGCGGGGAATTATTAAATCCACCAAACCATCCATCTTCAAGATTTCTTTTATTGCCATTCTGTCCTCAATCAAATACATGCATCCTTCTGGAAGTCCTTCTGATACGAAAGCGCTCTTCATGATTTCAAATATGGCTCTGTTTGATTCTTTTGCCTCAGACCCTCCTTTTAGTAGGACTGCATTTCCTGATTTTATGCAAAGTGATGCAATCTGAGGGAGGGCGTCTGGACGGCTTTCGAAGATCGCTGCGATCACGCCAAAGGGGACTGTGACCTTGTATAAATACAGCCCCTCGTCCATCTTAATAGCATAAACGGTCTTTCCCACAGGATCTTCAAGTTCGGCTACACTCTCCACCATTGTTGAGATTTCGTGGATTTTATCGTGATTAAGCTTTAGGCGATCTAGAAGCGGCTTGGATATCTTTCCCTCTTTCAGGAGGGCCTCTCCTCCCATTAGATCAAGCCTATTAGCAGCGAGTATTCTCTCTCTGTTCTCACGTATTGCTTTTACAGCAGCCCTTAGAGCTTTGTCTTTTACCGATCTCGGAAGATTCGCCAGTTCTAAACTGGCCTTTCTAGCAGCAAGAACTTGTGAATAAAGCCCTTCACCACTCATTGCCCTACCTCCGGGAGGAATAAAGTCCCTACATTTTCACCTGCAAGGATTCTCTCAAGAACTTTGTTTGTGGAACTTTTTGCGATTACCATTGGAATGCCAGAAGACATTACAACTTTTGCAGCTTTAAGCTTTGTAGCCATGCCACCAAACCCGCCATGAGAATCCTGTACCAACTTCTCGATCTCTGGCGTGACCTTTGCCACGCATGATATAAGCTTTGAGTCTGGATTGCTTGGATCGCCTGAAAATAGACCCTCTACGTCGGAGAGGATAACGAGTAAGTCGGCTTGCATGTATTTAGC
Organism: Candidatus Methanomethylicaceae archaeon; assembly: GCA_049970435.1. Lineage (GTDB taxonomy): Archaea > Thermoproteota > Methanomethylicia > Methanomethylicales > Methanomethylicaceae > JBMFMY01. The sequence goes on along the minus strand of JBMFMY010000074.1, from coordinate 830 downwards.
GACCAAAGCGGATAGAGTGTCGTTGTCTCCAAACTTTATCTCGTCCACAGCGATAGTATCATTCTCGTTAATTATCGGTATGACGTCCAGAGTTAGCAGGGTGTTCAGGGTATTTAAAAGGTTTCTCAATCTTCGTTTGTTTTTGAAGTCGTCCCATGTGAGAAGAATCTGTGCGACCTTGTAGCCTTTTTCTGCCATGGCGTCACGGTAGGCCTCCATGAGCAACACTTGACCGATGGCCGCAAGCGCCTGTAGGCTTGGCATTTCACCGTTCTTATTCTCGTCACGCATTATCGCTTTTCCTGCTCTTATTGCCCCAGATGAGACCAAGATAACATCCACGCCTTTGTTTTTTACAGCAACGAGCTCATCACACAGAGATTCAATCTTTTTGAGATCCAAAGATCCTGACTCATTAGAAAGAGAGGAAGATCCTATCTTAACAACGATTAGTTTCGATGCTTTCAACTCATTTCTAATCTTTTCTTCTTGCTCTTGAGTGCCGAGAGCCGAAGACATAAAACCACGACTTTAAAGGAGCGTCACAAATATTTAAGATTTAGAACCACGGTTAATCGCCGTTTGATGAATTTTAAGATGAATGGATGTGGATTACTCACCCTAAAGAGCGAGGCTTCCGGCGTTCGTCTGGAGCTTTGCACCTCCAGATGCTGGTTCAAAGGGGAGTGACCTCCTCCCCGCCCTAACGGACGGGGCTTCCACTTTTCTTTAGTTACTCCCTCACAGCGCTTTGGGAGCGTTTCTGAATTTTCCCTTTTAGGGTACTCCAGGTTCCTGCTTCATCCGTAGGGCTCGATCCATACAGTTAC
>JBMFMY010000073.1:0-6316 GCA_049970435.1 Candidatus Methanomethylicaceae archaeon | reverse complement strand
CCTCTAGTCTTTGCTACAACCCATATAGGTACTGCGCTACATTCTTTGTTAGCCCTAATCAATCGCTTCTTTTTAGAAAGATGTTTATTTCTTGCCAATTTAGACACCTCATAATCGAGTTATTTTGATGTCCCTTTTCCTGCTTTGGAGTTCGAGCAAGATCTGTTTGAGCTGATCATCGGTTAAGGGAACTGGTAATCGCCCCTGCTGAGCTAATTGTATTAGCTGGAGTTCCAGTTGCTCAGCAAATTCTGGCTTTACAATCTTCAGGTTGTTGAGTCTACTTCGAGCCTCGGGCGTCAATATAACTCGAAGGACATTTTGCTTCTGTGCTTCTCTTTCCTGTCTGAGCTCTTCTTCTGCCAATTTCTTCTGCATCTCGGCTAGTTTCCTTTGTTTAAGGATTTCCAACTCATCAGGAGAACCAGCCAAAGAGATCACCCTACTTAACCTTAGCCGGAATGTATTTACTTAATGCGGGTATGTCCCTCTGAAGTTCTTTTAGGAGTTTGTAGGAGATTCTATCTAATATGGACTTTCCCTTATCAGTTAGAACACGGCCTCTCGTGCCCAATTTTGTCACCAAACCGGCGTTCTCTAACTGCTGAAGAGGCTTTCTTATTGAGGAAGCGCCAGACTTGTAGAAGTGCTCCCTTCGCATTCCTTTCTTTGCTCTCCCCCCATATACACTCCTCAGAGATTCGATGCCCATTGGTCCGTCAAGGTAAATGCGCCTGAGCAGAGATGCACATCTCACGTACCAGAAATCAGGCTGTGATGGGATTCTCTCCACATGTGGGCCAGTCTTCACATACCCCGACCATGGAGGAGGTGAGACTTCCTTAACATTCTCTTTAAGGTACTCTGCCAATGCTTGAATTAGCTTGTCAGCTGGAACATATTGAGCAAGAGGCACAGATCTCTCCTCTCCATTTGCGTCTCCAGAGATAAATCTAACTTAAATATATATCCTTTTACCTTTGCTTGTGTGTTTTTATCGGATAACGCTTTGTTGCTCCGCACACCAAACAGGTAACTACTATATGAGGGCTCCGCCGGGGAGAGATTCTTATGCGCGATCTTATTCCAGGATAGAGAAAGGAATGGCACGATTTGCAAATAAAGTACTTAAACCTCCTTGGTATGCGGACATTTGTTCTCATAGATATCTGGAGGGCCATCTCAACATATCTGTCCGAAAGGGAGGGATCTGACTGGATGTTTGCCTCAGCTAGTCTAAAGAGGTTCTCAATCCTTTGGGCTGCCAGGTCTCTGATTAATTGGCGATTTGAAGGCAAGAGCAGGCACCAATAAAAAGAAGAGGGCCAAGACATAAATGTTTTCAGATGCGTCTTCCATAGATATTGCGAGCCTGATATTATGAAGAAATTGAATATGATAATAGCAGAATCTGCGCTCGAGATCGTGCCGAAAGAGATCGCAGACCATCCCTCGGTGAAGAGGTGGGCGGAGAGGAGGGGTAAAGAGCCTGAGAAAGTGCTCCTAGACATATCCTACCACTATGCAGCAATGAGAGGGCTAAGGGACTGGGATAGGAGGGGCAGACCCGACATTGTATATGTCACTTTGTTGAATATCTTGGGAAGTCCGCTGAACAAGGAGGGGCTACTTCAGGTTTACATACACACCATAAAGGACTTCGTAATAACAGTGGACCCGGAGATCAAGCTGCCAAGGAATTACTTGAGATTCTTGGGGTTGATAGAGCAGTTGTTCGAGGTTGGGAAAGTCCCTCCAACTGGTAAGTGGCTCATGAGGCTGGAGAAGAAGAGTCTGAAAGATCTCCTGAATGAGTTGAAGCCTAGCAAAACTATTTTCCTGACTGAGGGAGGGAAAAAGACAAAGGGGGAGAAATTAGGGGAGATTGTCACCAAGGAAGAGGGCCCTTCTGTAGTAATAGGAGGGTTTCAGAAGGGGGAGTTTCGGGAAGAGAACATGAAACTAGCCGATGTCAAAATATCGCTGTACAAAAAAGCGCTGGATGCCTGGGTTGTGGCATACATGGTTGTCCATGAGGTTGGGAGATCATTAGGGATAGTTTAGAGGAGGGTGCGCATGGAGGAGATCAAGAGGGTAGCAGAAATCCTCAGAAGCGCCTCACATGCCATAGCTTTTACAGGAGCGGGGATAAGCACGGAGAGCAATATACCAGATTTCAGAGGGAGCCAGGGGCTTTGGAGAAGGTTCGACCCTAAGATGGCTTCAAGAAGTTACTTCGAAGAAGATCCAAGAGGATTTTGGAGCTTCTATGCCATGAGATACAACGCGATAGCAGGAGCCTCACCCAATGAAGGCCATTTATCCTTGGCTGAGCTCGAGAGGAGGGGTTACATCAAATCGGTAATAACCCAGAACATAGACAGACTGCATACTAAGGCAGGTTCTAAGTCGGTCATAGAACTCCATGGAAATATAATTTGGAGCCGCTGTGATTCTTGTTTTAATGAGAAAAAGACCGTTGAGTGCATTGAGGAGTTTGAGAGGACAGGTAAACCTCCTATTTGTGATTGCGGTGGGTTGATGAGGCCCTCGGTAGTCCTGTTTGAGGAGCCTGTGAGGCTGATGGGGGCAGCCATGGAAATTGCTTACAGGAGCGATTGTTGTTTGGTCGTTGGATCATCCCTCACAGTGTATCCAGCTGCAATGGTGCCAGAGGTGGTCAAGGGGCAGGGAGGATACCTCGTAATAGTGAACATGGATCCGACGCCCTTGGACTACAGAGCAGATATTGTGATAAAAGAAAAAGCGTCCGTTATTTTGAGAAGGGTTGTGGAATTACTTACCCAATAGTGTTTTGACACTCTCCACGACTGAAGTCGGGAGGTTCTTGCACAAAGTCCCTTCAGCGCTTGGGGATACATCCGTTTCAGTGTTCACCCTTTCACTACTCCCTGGTTATCTGCAATGGGTGCTTTTAAAGCCACCATCCAGTTAATGACTTCTCCATATGGAGAAGCCATATATTTTGTTAGTGTTGGTTTTGTTGTCGTTTTTATCCCCGCCCCACTGATGGGACGCCCTACCCAATTCGGTCCGGAGCCTTATCCCAGCATTCTGACATCCGAACCACATCCAACACATGGTATTCTGAGAAAGCCCTTAAATCTTTGCCCATTCATCCCCACGATTGAAACCGCGGGTTTTCTGGGCACCCGTTCATGTAAGAACATAGAAGGCAATAAATAGTTGCCCGCTTAAACCACTTTGATCGGGTATGAAGATGGCGAGGAAAATCAGGATCGCACAGATCTCCTGCGGAACTGAGTACAGCGGCATACAAAAGGAGATCGAGAAGGCCGCAGAGATCGTGGGCGGAATGATAATTATACCCGAAGTCGATTTAAATGAGATAAGAACAATTGAGGATGAACTTGGATTTCATGTTGCGAGCCCTGGGTTGAAGGTGATGATGGCCAGGGCAAAGGCTATCGTGGAGGGCAGGGTCGAGGCTGATGGAGTATTCATAGCCACATGCTTCAAGTGTGCCGAAGGAGCGCTGACACGAAGCATAATCAGGAGGTACATCCAAAGCAGAACAAAAATTCCAGTAGTCACATACTCATTCACAGAGAGGACAAAGGCAGGTGCCTTGCTACTGAGGATGGAGGCGCTAGTGAGCATTATCGGAAAGAAGCCTCTCTTTGCCAGGACTAAACAGGAGGGGTTGACGGCTGGGATAGACTCGGGCTCAACGACAACAAAGGCTGTTGTGATGAAAGATAATGAGATCATTGGTACCGGCTGGATCCCTACAACAAGCGTTTTTGAGAGCGGCCAGTTGGCACTAAACATTGCACTTAAGGAGGCAAAAGTAAACTTGGAGAGCATTGAGGCTATTGGGGTCACAGGCTATGGCAGAATGATCCTTAAGGACGCGTACAATGCCAAGCTTGCAATGGAGGAGGTCTCCACGTGTTCGAAGGGAGCGCTATACCTTTGCAACAGGCAGAAAGGGGATGCCACCGTAATTGATATAGGCGGCATGGACAACAAGGCGGTCACCCTTTACGACAGCATACCAGACAGCTTCACTGTGGGAGGGGTCTGCGCAGGGGCCTCGGGGAGATTTATAGAGACAAGTGCGAAGAGGTTAGGAGTGTCTCTTGAAGAGTTTGGAGAACTTGCACTTAAAGGCGATTACAGGAAGGTTCCGATGAATGCGTACTGCATAGTTTTTGGTCTTCAGGATCTGGTAGCCGGTCTTGCAAGTGGAGCCAAAGTTGAAGATGTTGCAGCGGCAGCATGTCACAGCGTCGCCGAACAGGTCTTCGAGCAACAACTCCAGGAGATAGATATAAGGTATCCCATAGTGCAAGTAGGATCCACAGCGCTCATAAAGGGGCTGGTGAAGGCAATGTCTGAGATCCTGAGCGTTGATGTGATCGTGCCTGAAAGACCAAACCTGATTGGGGCAGTGGGCGTGGCAGTCATGGTATCGGGCATGAAAGAGCTTGAAGAGGAGGCGAAATGACTCCCTGCTAAATTCGAATAGATTTGTAAACAGAATTAGGTGTTTCGATTTTGTTGAGACCGCCTGCTGATTTTATTCTTGAGGTGGGAATCACCAAGGGAGGCTAGCGAGACTTTGATACTCAATTCTGTAAAAAAGAGCTATAAAGAGGGAACTCACAGGGCTAAAATTCCGGCGGAGACTTTGGAATGGCTCGAAAAGCTCTACACAAAAGCAGGGATAACAAGGGTTGCGGAGATAACTAGACTGGACAGAATAGGGATACCTGTCTTCACAGCCATGCGCCCACTCGCTGCTGAGGGTGCAGTAACAGTATACACTGGGAAAGGGCATGTTTCCGATGAGGCAAAGATTTCGGCGATAATGGAAGGGATAGAGAGGTTCTCAGGGGAGCCAAGAGAAGTCGGGATGATGAAGGGGAGCTACGAATCGCTGGCGGCTTCGTATGATGTTCTAGATCCCCTTTCCCTCAACTTACCTAAACTCAGGCGTTATTCCCATAAAGAGACTCTAGAATGGGTTAAGGGGTACTCGCTGATTAGGGAAAGAGAGGTTCTCGTTCCTGCAGAGGCGGTCTTCCACCCCTACAGGAGGGAGAACCAGCTCTTCAGAACCAATACTAACGGACTTGCGGCAGGCAATGTGTTGGAGGAGGCGATCCTTCATGGTCTTTTGGAGGTGATAGAGCGGGACGCTTGGTCGTTATTTGAGCTCGGGGCTCTCAAGGGAAGGGATCTGCAGTTGGAGGGATGCAGATTAGCCGAAGAGCTGATAAGGAGATTTAAGGGAGCTTCAGTGGAAGTTTACATCAAGGATATAACATCGGACATAGGTATACCAACAATAGCTGTGGCGATTGATGATGAATTGACCAAAGATCCGGCGCTTCTTTCACTCGGGATTGGAACCCACCTAATCCCGGAGATAGCACTAGTCAGAGCTCTCACAGAGGCTGCCCAGAGCAGGCTGACCACCATCCATGGAACTAGGGAGGATACCTACAAAGCAGTTTTTGCGAGGAGAATAGGGTATGAACGAATGAAGAGGTTGAACAGAAGGTGGTTTGAGAGGTCTGATGAGCGAACCTTAATCAGTGAGCTTGAGAGCTTTGAGAGCGACGACATACTGGAGGATATAAATCACGTTATAAAGAAGCTCAAAAGTGCTGGTCTGAAAGAGGTCATAGTCGTAGATTTGACCAGAAGTGAGGTGAAAGTTCCTGCCGTGCGTGTGATAGTTCCTGGCTTGGAGGTCTATGCCCTTGATAAGGATAGGATTGGAGCCAGGGCGATTCGGAATTCAAATGTAAGTAGAAACTCCAATTAGAGTTCAAATGTTGGAGGAGCATTTGTGAAAGCCATGAAGGTAGTCGTATTTTTGGGCCCCAGCCTGCCGGTGGAAGATGCACGAAAGATATTGGAGATCGCAGAGTATAGGCCGCCAGCTGGAAGGGGTGATGTTTCAGGGGTTGCCGACGAGGGTGTTAAGATAATAGGTCTTGTGGATGGCGTTTTCTACCAGAAGATGGCGGTCTCCCACAGAGAGATTCTTTATGCCATAAAGAAAGGAGTCACGGTTGTCGGAGGAGCCAGCATTGGGGCGCTCAGGGCATGTGAGTTGGGCGTTTATGGCATGATAGGTGTTGGGAGGATATACAGATGGTATAAGGAGGGGAGGATATGTGCTGATGATGAGGTCGCGGTGGTATTCCATCCAAATACATATCAGCCACTCTCTGAGCCCTTGGTGAATGTGAGGGCTACATTGGAATCTCTCTTATCGCGAGGTATGATAAGCCAGAGAGATGAAGAGGCCATACTCGAG
>JBMFMY010000072.1:0-6331 GCA_049970435.1 Candidatus Methanomethylicaceae archaeon | reverse complement strand
CCAATGAGCAACTCACTATCACATACCCTTCCCATCCCTCCACAGTTATGAGTGAGTCTGTCGGCACCTCCCACTTCCCTTCGGACTGCTCCTTGACCTCTACCAAAGCCTTGACCATCAGATCTCGTGAAACTGGATACTCCTTCCTTAATTCCTCAACAACCTCTTCAAAAGAAACTCCCTTCCTCAGAAGCTCACATACCCTTCCTTTTATCCTGCCCACCTCCTGCGCAACCTCAAAGGGGACAGGTATCTCATCGCCTACCCAGTCCGGGATTGCACCCGTTGGATCATCTTCTGCCCTTACATAGACCACATCTTTGTAGACCTGAATGATCTTCCACGGAGAGCCTCTCACTATGAACTTGACCCCCGGCTCACCGTACTCTGCAACAAAAGCCTCGTCCAAAGTGCCGATCGGCTCATCCTTCTCCTCATCCACCACCAGAAAGTGCTTCTCCTCTGGTATCATGGAGAGGTTCTCAAAATAGTACCTGAACAAACTCTCATACGGTCTTGTCTTGATAACGATCCCTTCCTCTGGGAGATACAGTCCAAGCCTCGGCCTTCTCTCGCTCATGTACTTCAGAACATCACCGAGCTCCTCCTCTGTTAGATCCTGGAAGGGATGCGCCCTCCTGACAATATCCAGTATCTCGTCCACACCGACCCTTCCGTACTCTAGCAACAACCCTGCTATTTGGTGAACAAGGACATCCAGCGGCTTCCGAATTATCTTCACCTCCTCGAGTTCCTCTCTGAGGCTACGCTTCACAATGACCAACGATTCCAAGGCATCGTCGGAGTCCATGGTTATGACTACCCCTTTCGAAGTACCGCCAACCCAGTGTCCTGCTCTGCCCACCCTCTGAAGGAGTCTGGTAGCCTGTCTTGGTGAGTTATACTGAATGACGAGGTCAATATTTCCAATATCTATGCCCAGCTCCAAAGAAGACGTGCACACAACTCCTTTGAGTTCGCCCCTTTTCAGGCTTGTTTCAGCCTCAACCCTGGAAGACTTTGCGAGGCTGCCGTGGTGTATGCTCACCGGCACGTTCATGTCCCAAACCCTAAACCTGCTGGCTAGTATCTCCGCCTCTGATCTCGTATTAGTGAAGATCAGAGAAGACCTGTAGCCTTCCACAAGCTCCCTTATTCTCCTGAGTCTGGCAGCGACCTCTGGAAAAGTCGCTATCTTCTCAGCCAGCCTCACGTCCTCCTCGTCTGCCTCGGGCATCTCCACCTCCAGCTCTATGTCTTTTGCAACAGATACCCTCACGATCTCGCAATCCCTTCCTGCGCCAACCAAGAACTTTGCAACATCTTCTGGTGAGCCTATGGTAGCGGAAAGCCCTATTATCTGAGGCTCCACAGCTGTGATCCTCCTCAGCCTCTCCAACCCGACCGACAGCTGACTGCCCCTCTTATCATTGGTGAGCTCGTGCACCTCGTCAACTATCACCCACCTGACCTTGGACAGGTGCTTCCTCATCCTCTTCCCTGGAAGTATTGCCTGCAGGGTCTCTGGGGTCGTTATCAAAACGTCTGGAGGGACAATCGCCTGCTTTCCCCTCTCCCTCGCCTCTGTGTCGCCGTGCCTGACATTAACCTTCAGGTCCAGCCTCCCACACCACCATTGGAGCCTCTCCATCAGATCCCTGTTTAGCGCCCTCAATGGAGTTATGTAGAGTACCCTAATACCTCCCCTTCCCCCCTCCCTCACTATTTTGTCCAATATTGGAAGGAAAGCCGCCTCAGTCTTTCCAGTCCCAGTTGGCGCTATTATGAGCACGTTCTTTCCTTCCATTATGGAGGGGATCGCCCTTCTTTGTGGCTCTGTGAAATCACCGAACCCTCTCTCCTCTAGCAACCTCTGAATGGGCTTGGAGAAAACGGAGAGAATTTCCTCCATAACTCTTCAAAGAGGATAAAGAGGAACTTCCTAATATTAATTGATGGACATTAAACTTGCGGGGGATAAAAACTGTTTGCAACTGAGACACTCTTAGAGATCAAAGATGAAATCCAAAGGGGCTTATTCATAAGCAGACCGAACCGCTTCACGGTCTTTTTAGAACAGAGTGGTCGGCAGGTAGCTTGTCATCTCCATGATCCTGGCAGGCTCAAAGAACTCCTATTACCTGGAGCCCAAATCCTTTTCAGAAGCGCTCAAAACCCTCGCCGAAAAACCCAGTATGATGTTCTGGCTGTCGATTCTTCTGGGACATGGGTGATAACAGACTCAAGGATGCCGAATATTGTCTTGAAAAGAGCCCTCGAGCTCTCAATTTTCAACTACAAAATCGTCGATGAGGAGATAAGGTGTGGAGATTCCAGGATAGACTTTCTCTTGGAGAGAGAGGGAGAGCGTTACATCGCCGAGGTGAAGGGATGCACGCTCTGTCGTGAGGGAACCGCTCTATTTCCTGACGCCCCTACATCGAGGGGGAGCAGGCAAATCAAGAGAATGCTAGAATTTAGGTCAGCACGCCCCCTTCTTATCTTCGTGGTCATGAGACCTGACGCGGAGGTTCTGCGTCCCAATGCGGAGACCGACCCTGATTTCTACAAGAGCCTCAAGTTGGGAGTAAGGAATGGTCTCTCGACGATGGCCTTCAAAGTCTTGCTCGAAAAGGAACATCTCATATGTTATGCGGGCGAGATCCCTGTCATAATTGATTGATACTGCCACATCAGAAAAAGTGCATTAATATACTCCCGCTCCGCATTAAATATCATGGTCCAAATTGGAGTTCTAACCACCTACGATCCTGTCCCACCCGAAGTGGAAGAGAAGACCAAAAGGTTGGGCAGAGCGCTTGCCTTGCGTGGAGCCATACTGATCACGGGTGGAAATGGCGGCCTGATGACTATAGTCTCCAGGGCGGCAAGAGAAGCAGGGGGAGTAACTGTTGGAATACTTGCCAGAGAGTTAGAGGATATTGGCCCTGAACACCCCTGGTATAACCCTTACAATACCATAAAGATAAAGACCGGTCAGACCTTCACATCAAGGAGCTCGATCGTGGTCAGAAGTAGCGACGCCGTAGTCGTGGTTGCTGGAGGCGTCGGGACCCTGACCGAGATCTCAATAGCCTACAACCTTAAGAAGCCCATCGCTGTCCTTAAGGGCAGTGGCATGATGGCAGACAGGCTACTTCAGATGTTTCCTGATGGGTACCTCGATCACAGGCATCTTGTGAAGCTTCATTTCGTAGAAGATCCCGAAGAAGCCGCCGAAATGGCGGTTAATCTTGCAAATAATATTCTGAGGTCATGACTGCTTCATTTGTAAGCCTTTCTCCATCAGAAAATCATATGCCGAGAGTCCGGCAACTGCACCATCACCTGCTGCTATTATGGCTTGCTGGTAGGGTCTATCGGTGATATCCCCTGCTGCAAACACTCCTTCACAGGTTGTCCTCTGAGTCCTATCGACAACTATCTGCCCCCACTCGTTTGTTTTGACCAAGTGTTTTATGTAGTCCACCTTTACCTCCCGGCCTATCTCGATGAATACCATCTCCACATTCATCTCCGACGTATTGCCATCTCTGTCTTTAACGGTTATCCCTTCAACCCTCTTATCCCCCTTAATCTCTGTGACCATCGAATTCAAAATGAACTGAATGTTTTGGTGCTTTTTGACTCTGTCGACAAGGACTTCGTCCGCCCTGAGCCTTTCCCTCCTGTGTATTATGTAGACCTTCTTCGCGTAGCGGGATAGAAGCTCGGCGCTCTGAAGAGCAGCGTTCCCTCCTCCAACAACTGCAACCTCTCTGTTCCTTGCAAAGGGGGCATCACATGTTGCGCAGAAGCTAACGCCCCTACCTATGAGTCTGTCCTCGCCCGGAATGTTGAGTTTTTTGTATGTGCTCCCTCCCGTCGCTATGACGGTTCTGCTGTAAAAATCACCCTCACTGCTAATGACCTTGAAGAAATCACCCTCCCTCTCCACTCTGTTGACCTCTCCAATCTTCACATCAACACCTAATTCCTTCAACTGCTTCTCAAAGATATCCACAAGCGCCTCTCCCCGCACACCATCAAAACCCGGATAATTTTCTATAAAGCCCGTCAGAAGCACCTGCCCGCCAATGTCCTTGCTTATCACCAAAACATCCAGCATCTTTCTCTTGGTGTAAATAGCTGCAGAGACCCCTGCCGGACCGCAGCCGATTATAACGACGTCGTATATCTTTTCGGTCAGATTTTCGCCCACACGTACCACATCCCTGAGGTTTTACAGAATAAAATTGGTGCAATCCATATATATTAACCGCGAAATCTTAAAATGGGGAAAGGATTGCGAGAGTTCGACCTTATAGTAATTGGTAGTGGATCCGGGCTAGATGTGGCTGTCGCAGCCTCCCAGTCCGGGAAGAGAGTCGCAATAATAGAAAAAGGACCTTTGGGTGGAACCTGCCTCAATAGGGGTTGCATACCCTCGAAGATGTTGATGCACAGCGCAGATCTGATGGAAACTCTTAGGTCTGCTGGCAAGTTCGGCATAAATGTGAAGAGCTTCGAGGTTGACTTCGGTCAAATAGTCAGGAGGGTCAAGGAAGAGGTGGACGGCGAGTCAAGCGAGGTTGAGAGGAGCCTGAGCAGATCAACAAACCCTGTCCTCTTCAAGGGGGTTTGCAGGTTTGTAGATCTCAAGACGGTGGAGGTTAACGGAGAGCGAATAAGGGCTGACCAAATTCTGATAGCCGCTGGAAGCAGACCAGAGATCCCCAAGATCCTTGGCTTGATGGAATCTGGCTTTATAACGAGCGATGAGGCCCTCAGACTCGAGTCTCAACCGAAAAGCCTCACCATTCTCGGAGGTGGATACATAGCCGCAGAACTCGCACACTTCTTCGGATCCTTGGGGACAGAGATCAACATAGTCCAGAGGAGAAAAATCCTATTACCAAATGAGGATGAGTCCGTCTCGGAAACTTTCACAGAGATCTTCTCAGAAAAATACAACATCCTAACAGGACACACCCCTGTCGGTGTCTCGAAGAATGGTGGAACCTACGAGGTCCGAGTTGAGAACATGGAAACTAAGGAGCAAAGCGTACTCCATTCGGAACAACTGCTTGTTGCTGCCGGGAGGGTTCCAAACTCCGATCTTCTCGATTTGGATAAGACCGGAGTCAAGACAGATGGAAAAGGTTTCATTATAGTGGACGAATTCCTTAGGACCAATGTGGACGGGATATTTGCACTTGGGGACATAATTGGTCGTTACCCCTTCAAGCACGCAGCGAACCTCGAAGCTGAGTACGCCTATCACAACATCATGCATCCCGATGCTATGGTCCCTGTCGATTACACGGCGATGCCACACGCTGTCTTCACAAGCCCACAGATCGCTGGTGTTGGTAAGACTGAGCAACAGCTGAGGGCTGAGGGCGCTGATTACCTGATCGGGTTCTACAGGTACTCGGATACTGGGATGGGAAAAGCGATCGGCGACGACAGGGGCTTTGTCAAGTTATTGGTAGATCGGAAGACAGGAAAGATCCTTGGCTGTCACGTTCTGGGAAGTGAAGCCTCGGTCCTCATCCACGAAGTCTTGGTAGCAATGAAATGTGGAGACGGAACTCTGGACAACATCAGGAAGGTGGTTCATATCCATCCTGCCCTCTCCGAAGTCATAGACAGGGCGGCTACCAGCCTTTATACTCCGGTCAATAACCGACGAAGTTCTCTGTCTTGATCTTGTCTTCTCCCACACCCAGTCCTGTCAAGTGCTGGACGCAGTCTTTCACAAGGCTCGGGGGTCCTGAGACGTAGAAGACTCTCTCCATGTAGTCGGGTATCTGCTCTCTGATCATCTCAGAGTCTACATGACCTCTCCTTCCGGTCCAATTATCGCCGGCACGGGAAAGAGTGTGAACAACTTTGAAATTCAAATTCTCAGCTGCTATCTGTGCCAAATCTTCAAAGAAAGGTATGTTGTCCTCTGATCTGTTTCCATAAAGTAGTATTATATTCGATTTGAGTTTCAGATGATGGCAATACCTTATCATACTCATCAGAGGTGTTATGCCGATGCCTCCTGCCAGCATTCCGACTTTCTTGTACTCTCCTTTGAAGGTAAAGGTTCCCTTGGGACCCTCCAAGTAGATCGAGTCACCCTCCTTGAGCGTCACAAGAGCGTTAGAGAACTCATGCCTTGTGAGCCTCTTCGTAATCTCCAAGAAATCGTCCGTTGGGCTACTAGATATCGAGAGGGGCTTCGTCAATAACTCATCTCCCCTGAGGACTGAGACTAAGAGATATTGTCCTGGTAAAAACTCGAACCCCTGTGGCTTACTGATCTGAAAGCTCCTGGTAT
>JBMFMY010000071.1:0-6336 GCA_049970435.1 Candidatus Methanomethylicaceae archaeon | reverse complement strand
CCAGTGGTGTAAAGCCTCTCCGGCATCAAGATTATCAAAACATACTAGTCAATAAACTTAACGCTAGCTAGAAGCAGCTTCTCTGCCCCTTACCTATTCCCTTTGCTATACCGAAGCCCTTCTTCAAACCTTTTCCCACGACCTCTCCAGTCTTCTCGGCAACTTCTTCAGATTTTCCCTTCTTCTCTTTTTCTTCCCCCATACCAAACCCCCTTCACTATAGTATAGTATTCTAAAGTATGCGTCCAACAGTTGCACTGGTCAAATAATTTCCCTGAGTCTTTCTTCACATGGGCAAAAACTTTCACAATGTCTGTCCATAAAAAAGGAGAACCCAATTCTATAATCTACGCCAAAAAAAGAAAAAATGGTAGAAGTTACTTATTTTTACAGAATCTTACTTCTTCTTTTTCTCTTTCTTGGGTTTTTCCTCCGGCTTCTGCTGTGGCTGAGCAGACAAGGATATATCGCCTCTTGGGGTCAAAGACCCCCAAATTCTTTTGATATCTTTTTTATGGATATATTTTTTGCGCCATTATACCATGAGCGGGCATCCCACACCCTTCATTGATTATAATTCACCACAATCCGTTCATGAGAACTCTAAACCAATCAAAAAGTTCGACAGCCAATAACAAATTAATATCTCCCCTAACATATCTTTAAGGGGACGAGATTATGGAGATAAAGGCTCTAGAGGACTCAATAAAGGAGATCTTGGAGGGGTACAACAAACGACCCAAAGGTTGGCAATTCATATCTGATCCCATGGGCAATCTCCTTGCTCTAGGGCCTGAGGTGGGCTACAGGCTAAAGCTCATGATGATTAACCCGAGCGAGAATTTGGGCGTTGGTGTGAAAATCCAAGACGTAGAACCCATCAGACGTTCAATTGGAGTGGGTTTTGATTCTGGTTTCAGACCTCTGGATCAGGACCTTTCAAGAGCCCTAATTTCAGCAATTTCCGAGAACCAAATTAGCAACTCGGACCTACTCAAAAGAATCCTCCAGATAGACCCTGTCCCAGTACACGAGCTCGATAGGAATGATCTGGGCGCCATACTCGGAGGACCTTTTATAGCGCATCCCGACCTGAGGTCCATCTCAAAATCCCAGATGGAGCTGGACAACAGACTCTCTGCGGAACTCGACAGGCTCTTCATGAAAAAATGCCCCCTAAGGGCCGGGATATACAGATGAGAGGGACTTGGTGATTTTGGTTGAGTATCACCCACTCCAAAAATGCGCACTCCTCCATGAAAAAGATTAAGCTATACAAGAGCTCTTCATGCACGCGGTGCCCCATCGCAAGGTTCATACTTCAGAAAGTTCTCTCTAGCAAGGGACTTTCATATAGCGATCTCGTTGAGGAAAAGGATGTGGACAAGGACAGCGATGCCATGGCTGACCTCTTCATGTATAATTGCATCAACACCCCACTCCTTCTGATAGGCGATAGAGTTTTGAAGGAGGAAGACGCTCTCAACGAGAAACTCGTCAGGGAAGCTATAGAGGCTTGGTTGAGTTCGAACTACTAGTGACCCGTATGAAGTGCAAAGACTGCGAAAAATGGTACGGAGCAGAGGACGACGATTATGGGCCATGCAGCATAAAGCACGCCAGAGGGGACAAAAAGTTCCTCACTTTTGGAGGACATGAGTGCGATGAGGTTGAGAACCTTGAGGATAAGAATGGCAGAACGCGATGACTATGAATCGCTCGTGAGCCTCTCGGAAAATGAGGGTTGGAACTACGAGGTTGAAGACTTTCTGATTATGGAACGCTCGGGCTGCTCAAAGACACTCGTGGCAGACCATGGGGAGATCATTGGCATGATAACCTTATTCGACTACGGGGAGATCGGATGGATCTCCAACCTTGTGGTTGAAGAGGAGTGGAGGAAAAAAGGAGTTGGCAGATCTCTACTCATTGAGGGCATTCGCACTCTTGGAAATAAGAGGACCATAGCTCTATTCTCCACTGAAGAATCCTTGCCTTTTTACCTCAAGAGCGGCCTCGTCGCAGACAGAGATTTCTATTTCGTTAGATTTCTCGGCGGAGAAGTTGGCACAGTTTCAAGGGGAGAATGGAGCGACTCCATAGAACAGATGGACACCTCTTGCTTTGGCTACAGGAGAGGGCGCCTACTCAAGCTCCTTGCAGAGTCAGGCTCTATCGTTTATCCCGGAGATCGTGATCAAAATGAACCTCAAAATCAAGCTGTAGAGGGATTCGCGATCCTCCATCCTGGTGCGAAAGAGAGTACTGTAGGACCAGTGATCTCTGAGGACAGGGACTTCCTTTACTCTGCAATGGGAGCCCTTGGGATTGGTTCTACCGCCGTCACCCCTTTCCCCAACCCGAGGTACACGGAGACTGTGTTCAAGGTTACTCTGATGTATCTGGGCGAAAAACCAAAGATCAACTTAAAAAAGGCAATGGCATTCGCTGGTCTGGAGTACGGGTGATCACCGATGCAGATCTTCAACACGCGAACAAGATCCAAAGAGCTCTTCATCTCCCAAGCCCCTTTCGAGGTCAGAGCCTACGTCTGCGGTCCTACGGTCTACGACCTTTGCCACATAGGTCATGCCCGGACTTACATAAATTTCGACGTCCTCAAGAGGTACCTTATCTCTCTCGGCTACAAAGTCATACACGTCCAGAACTTCACTGACATAGATGAGAAGATCGATAATAGAGCGAAGAGAGAGGGCCTATCTTCGAAAGAAGTGGCTGAACGCTTCATTAAAGAGTACTTCGTAGACATGGAATCCCTCAACGTCATGAGAGCCACCAAGTACACTAGAGCCTCTGAGTACATCCCCAAGATAATCGAGATCACTCAAAAGCTCCTCGAGCTAGGCTACGCCTACAGGCAAGGCGAGACTATATACTTTGATGTGGAGGCAGCAGGGGGCTTCGGCGAACTCGTCAAGGATCTAAACGAGGTCATAGTGGATGAGATAAAGACTCTTGGCAAGAGGGGTCCATTCGATTTCGTATTATGGAAAGTCACAGGAGAAGGCTTCGACAGCCCGTTCGGCAGAGGACTTCCAGGTTGGCACACCGAGTGCGTCGCCATGTCCATCGAGAACCTTGGGCAAACTTTGGACATTCACTGGGGCGGCAAGGATCTGATATACCCCCACCACGAGTGCGAATCACTTATTGCGAGATCCCTCACAGGTAATACCTTCGTCAGGTACTGGGTTCACAACGACTTCGTACTCTTCAGGGGCGAGAAGATGTCAAAATCCACCGGAGGTAAGGCCTACATAAGAGATGTCTTAAAGAAGTTCCCGGGAGAAGTGCTCAGGACATGGATCCTAACCGCCCACTACCGAAGTAAGCTCGAATTCTCTGAAGAAGCTCTCGAAGAGGCGAAGGCACTTTACGAGAAGATGCGTGAGGCGGCAGTTGTCTCTCGTGACAAGGGTGAGATGGATCAATGCGCGAAAGATTACGCCGCCTCATTCATGTCCGCATTGGACGATGACCTTGAAACTGGTGAGGCCCTCTCGATCGTGGAGGAGCTCTCTGATGTTGTCCTGAAAAAGAGAGTCGAAGGTGCTTGGAGAGTTTTTAAGCTCGTAGAGGATATACTCGGCATAAAGATCTACCAATCCTAATGAAATGTGTTCGATAGTGACTTGAAAAACAGAACCGACCACAGCCAAAATCCGCAAGCCCGCCACTACAACAACAAGCATCGACTACCTCACAAAATAGAAAAATGAACTGTAAACTGATTGAAGGCTTCGCTACAACACCGCCCTCAAGCGCTTTATCAGCCATTCCTTATCGAGCGCCGTGAGGAGCGGTGCCAGCCTCGGTCCTCTCTCAGCCCCCAACAATATCAGGTAAACCAAGCTGAAGGCTCTACCCACCTCGAGACCGATAGACCTGGCAGAATTGAAGATCTCATTCTGTAGCTCGGCCTCTGGCACATCCTTCTCTATTAGGGATATGAGACTGTTGATGAAAGCTCGCTCCCTTTCGTCGCTCGGTCTGTGTGGTGGGACCTCCATGGATATTCTGAACTTTAAGTTCTGTGGGGCATAAGCCTCGACCCAGTTCTTGGCCATCCTGAGCCTCGCAACCGCATCAGACTCTTCGTTGTCAGTTACCCCTGCCCTACCAGCGAGCTTTCTCAAATACTCCAAGGACTTCTTCGTGACTTTCTCCCACCCGAAGAGCGGCTCGAGCTGGACTATGATCGCGCAGAACCTGTAAGGAAGGCGAACTGGCGCCCCCTCTGGTAAGGTGCCGACGACACACAACTCATAAAGATCTCTGTAATACTGGACGTCCTCGCCAGCTGGAGGGTTTTCCACCCCAAAGTAGATCCGCTCCAACCTGTCAAACCCGTCAACAATATCTGGGATCCTGTCTGGCAGGAAGGCTATATGCCTCATAGGATCTGCGTTTAATATCATATACCTCATGCACTCTGGAGGTGCTACCCTCAACCATTCCCTAGGGGTGAAAGTTATCCCCTTGTGGGTCTTCATTGCATGCTCTCCGAGAGTGAGCCATTCGTATGGCACCTTGAGTGGCCCCCTGTACCCGAAGATCTTTGAGCATACCTCTAGCCCCATGTCATATGCCCCATCCTTGACGCAGTGGTCCTTCCCAGCGGGCTCACAAGAAACTCTGAATATCGCCCACTTGGCAGCCCAGTCAACCCTCCAGCTCAGCTTCAGCGCCAGATCTGAGATCTTCCCTCTCCCTTCGTAACCGCAGCTCGTACATCTATACCCTGCCATATCGGTATCCAAATCCCACCAATCCAGGCGGTTGGGTGCCACCTCCTCCTTCTTGGACGCTATCCTGCCGCACCGCTCGCACACAACCATTACTGGGTTCCATTCATCGTCCTGTTTATATTCCTCGGATTCTTCCCTCCCTCGCATCTCTCCATTTCTCTCTCTTCGTCTTTCTTCTCGCCTCTCCCTCTGAATGTACTTCTTTCTTATAGCTCTCAGCTCCTCGAGCTTACTGAGGACAGTCCTGATCGCGTCCTTCATCTCCTTTCGCTTGTAGAGGTCGTGAGAGTATATGATATTTGGATAAACCCCGAGCCTCTCTTGGCACACATTAAACTCATCAGCGAAATGCATAGCATAACTATCATGGCAAGAATATGGATCAGGGACAGAAGAGAGCGGCTTACCTATGTGCTCCTCGAACCCTTTCTGCACCTCTATGCCCGCGGGTATCGACTTCAGCGGGTCGTAAGAATCTATTATGAAGTTGAAGACCGAGTCGTATCCCCTCCTCTTCAACTCCCTCTGAATTGCACTGCAAATGAACTGCTCCCTCTCTGCCCCTATGTGTATAGGTCCTGATGGAGTCTTACCTGTGTGTATCACTATCTTTGGATCCCCTCTGACTACTATCTCATCAACGATTTGCCTTATCCAATGACCTTTTTCCATAATCTCAACCTCAAACCAAAGAGGCGAAGCGCCTTCTTACCTCCTCGCACCCGCCATCTTTCTTAGCTAGAATGACCTCAAAAGGCGAGACCTCTCTTGGCAGCGTGGTTATCTCCTTCATCAAGCACTCCTTTATAATGTCCCTCGCTGCGAAGAGCGCCTTGTCGTTTATCTCGGCATCCGTCCTGTCTGCCATATGTACAAGCAGAGCCTCGATGGTCCTCGGCTCTATCGGACCATTGTCACCGTGATGCGCCACGACAGCATGAATCACGTCGAGTGGGAACTTCCTCGCGTAGAGCTCCCCAATTATCAGTGATAAATGATCCAGGCGCTCACCGAGCTTTGACCTCACGTACTTTCCTGGATAAACCTCAGCATAGGTCACATGTTTAAATATATCATGCAGAAGCGAGGCTGCTATGACGACGTCCCTATCCACTTTTACCTTGTATACCTCCTCCAGCAGATCACAAAGGCTGAGGGCTAGCTTGGTCGTGGCAACAGTATGCACGATCAGCCCTTTTTGGTAAGAATGGTGCCTCCTCTTGCTTGCCGGTGAGTCCTTCAGATTCATGAATTTCTCAGGAGGTTCCAGAAAAGTGAGTTTTGGGTTTTTCAATAACTCTATAACCTTCCCCCTTAGCTCAGGGTTGTTGATCTTTTCAGCCAAGTTTATGAGGGGATCATCCTTCATTTACATTACCTTCCTTAAAAGAATAACCTCGACTATATTTAAGTTTAGATTGAGGTATTGCTGTTCATCCGCAACATTAATCCTTCAAACGACAAAGTTAAAGGCAAGTTTGTGAAAGAAATACTCCAAGCGGGGATTCCCAAGCCAGGTCAAAGGGGTAGGACTGAGAGGCGCAGTCTGCCCAGGAAGCTCCTATGG
>JBMFMY010000070.1:0-6348 GCA_049970435.1 Candidatus Methanomethylicaceae archaeon | reverse complement strand
AGAGGCGTTCTGGCATACCCTATCCTTACTACAAACACCTATTTAAGCCTATTTATTCTGAAACTGTGGTTTACGGCAAAGTACACAGAGGAGAGTGAGGTTACAGTGAAGGTTGTTTTCTCAGAAGTTGGAACCACACATTACGTCACGGGGCTCTGGTTCGATTCGCCAAAACTGCGCAGTTGAACGAGACTCAGAGACTCCGTTCCATCTTTCCTTTATTTGAATTTCCCCCAATTCTGAGGTGTGGAATTTCTGCGCCATTCTTTTATTTTTATATGAGTGTGCATACCAAAATCCTAAATAGAGAATTTTGTCAAAATATAACAAGGGTAAAGATGCCCTACTACGTGCTTTTGTCAACCCTAACGGCAGAGGGCAGGAAGACTATCAAGGAAAAACCCGACAGAATCAAAGAAGTAAACAAAGAGATTGAGGCAATGGGCGCTAAGATAATCCACCAATTTGCAACACTTGGACCTTACGACTTTGTAAACATAATTGAGGCCCCAGGAAACGAGACAGTTTATCTTATATCCGCAGAGTTCGGTTCGAGGGGTACGGTCCAGATCCTCTCGATGCCTGCCATTAAAGTAGACGCATTCATAGAGGGACTAAAGAAAGGCAAGATAGAGGGCGGAAAGATAGAGGCCCTCTAAAATCTTTTTTTTCTTTTATATTCTTTATATTTTTTATTATTGTTGTTATTTTCATTTATTTAACATTTAGCCATTTCACATTTGGTCATTCATTATTTTTGATAGATGGTAAATATTTTTGTGTGTTTTCATATTCATGATCTTTTATCGCCCATGAAGAGAGTCAATGAATCCTTTGATGCAACCCGCTATTGCAACTGTGAAAGTGTTCTTTATTTTTGTGGGGTCAAGATTCTCCAAGGTCCTGATTCTATAGTAAAGCGGTGGATGAGGATCCCACTTTAGCCATTCTCCGCTGTTGACCAGCTCGAAGATTCGCGACTGGTACTTCCAGAGACCAAGCTTCCGTAAAGATGAAGCTAAAGCTTTTGGTTGCCCCGTAATTATTGCAGCATCGAGATCCGCCCTCGCCTCCAAGAACTTAGCTACAAAGAAGAGAAGTGTAAATGAGAAGAACAAATATGCAAAATCGATGAAGAGCCCGAAGGGCGCCAAGAGGGGCCATATAACATAAACTCTCATCAGGTACTCCAATGTTGCAAGGCTCATAAGTATTAGCGGATCCCTTGCCCTGACATGGCTGAACTCGTGGGCGAGGACTGCCTTAATCTCTTCTTCCTCCATTTGTGCTATCAAACCACTTGTGATCATCACAGTAGCTCGAGAGGGAGAGACTCCTGTGGCAGCCGCGTTTGGTGGTAAAACATTCAGCAATGTTATTCTAGGTACCTTAAACTTGAACCTAGAAGCAAGATCACTTACGATTTTGTAGACATCTACAGTCTTTATCCGAACCAGCTCGGGTGCGCAAACTGGACCGTGCTTGTTCAATGTCCTAACGATTATCTCCGGCTCGAGATCCTTCCCCTGTGCCAACGTCAGGTCATAGATCTCTTTTTTTATGAGAGTCATCTTCGGTATGCAGTTCTTCACCACTTGCTCGAATTCGCTACGCTTCATCCTGAGTTCTGCGATGTGTATGGTAGCATTATCGATTGTTATGTCAAATTCTCCTCGATATGCAATGAGTTTGTTTGCAAAAATAACAATGATAAATTGAAGTGCAACTAGGAGTATCGGGGTTAGCATTTCGAAGAACTGATAGAGAAATATGCCCACCATGAGGATCAGCATGAACAGGTAGAGGAAGTTGCCAAAGATTATTGAAGATATAAGCCTCTTGAGTCCACTTTCTTTCTTGCCAGGTATGAGGTTCATCTTTGGCGAGAAAACAAGGAATAGGGACGCTTTGCTTTGGTCAGCGAAATATGATCTGATCAGAGCCTCCATCTCCATATCCAGACCGATATAGTCCTTCTCAGAGATCGAGTCGGGCGGATAGGGTGCGTAGTAGATCTCTATCTTTTCTTGCAAGAACTTTACGGCCACATCAAGCAGGCTTCCATCATTGGCAACGAGCCTGTATTGGAGGATTGCCACACCCTCTGTTGTAGATCTCGTCAAACCCGTCAAGTGCGGATTCTTCTCTATCACAGAAGTGAGGTAATCTAAGAGTGAAGCGATTTGTTCAGGTGGAACTTTAATGTCTAGTGCGATCGAACGTCTCCAAGTGTGGGCTGTAATATCGCCTTCTACGCTTTTCCCCAACGATATTGACAAATGTTTGCCTCCATTAGAGGATTTGTGGAGGCTTATTAAAAAAGATATTGAGGATGATGACGAACATCAGTCGGCAGAGTTTATGCTCCTGGACCCGCCTTATAAAAAAATGTTGAGGATGAGAAATCCGCCTTTAAAAGATCAAAGGCCCTACAGGATTTATGGCGAAATTCAAAGAGTGATGTTTTTAAGTCTCAGAATGAAGATATGAGAATAAAGTGAGGGCACTTATGAAGGATGTCGACACCATAGATATGAAGATCCTCTCTTTTTTGAAGGATGACGCACGTGTGCCCTACACCAAAATAGCCAAGGAAATTGGTCTCTCCGAGGCTGCTGTGAGAAAGCGTGTTGAGAGGATGAGGGACGAAGGAATAATAAAAAAGTTCACAGTGGAGATCGAGACAGGTGAGAGGGTACAAGCGCTGATACTCATAACCGTCCAACCGTCATATCCGAACCCTCAGGTTGCACAGGCAGTTAGGAAGATAGGGGGCGTGGATCAGGTCTTCGAGGTTGCAGGAGATGTGGATGTCATAGCCGTGGCATCAGGAAAGAATATTCATGAGATCAATAAGCACATTGACGATATAAGGAAGATAGAAGGGGTAGCCAAGACAAGTTCCATGATAGTTCTCAGGTCTTGGGTTTGAATTTCGAACTTATAAGTACTTTATACGTATAATTAGTTACCCACACCACAACGAAATATTTAAATAATTTCGTTATTCGAATCTATAAGGGTCTGACTTAAAATGGTTAAGCTCAACATCTTGTATGATCACATGAGGTGGGAAGAAAAAGCTTTGTACACAGCTTGTGAGAAGCGGGGCATAGACTTCTCAATGATAGATGCAGAAAGACTCTTTCTCGATCTTATGTCCGTTGAGAGACCAGAGGGTTTAGGTGAAGTTGTGCTGCAGAGGTGTGTCAGTCACTTCAGGGGGCTCCATGCAGCTGCCGCGATCGAGAGTTTCGGTGTCAGAGTGATAAACAGCTACAGGACTACTGAGATCTGTGGCAACAAAGTACTCAACACCCTCACCTTCAAAAAGTTCAACATACCAACTCCCAGAACTTACTTGGCATTTACTCCAGACTCTGCCCTTGAGGCCCTTGATAAACTCGGCTATCCCGCGATATTGAAGCCTGTGGTTGGCAGCTGGGGAAGGCTCGTATCACTTCTCAAGGACAAGACTGCAGCAATGGTTGCGCTGGAGCACAGGGAGTTGATGTTTCCACTTTATCAGATCTATTATTTGCAGGAGATGGTTAAGAGGCCGCCTAGGGATCTCAGGGTGTTTGTGATCGGTGAGGATGTTCCTGTCGCCATCTACCGAGTTAATACGAGTGAAGACTGGAGGACAAACACTGCCAGAGGTGGCAAGGTGGAAAGGTGCCCAGTGACGCCAGAGATCAGAGAACTCGCCCTAAAGGCAGCGGAGGCCGTGGGCGGGGGAGTATTCGGGGTAGATATGATGGAGAATGACAATGGTCTCTTGGTACATGAGATCAACAGCACCGTTGAGTTTAAGAATACGGTCCCCGCTACAGGAGTCGATATTCCAGGTATGATTGTGGAGTATGCCATAAGGGAGGCTAAGAGATGAAAGCTGTAGGGATAATCGGAGGTTCCGGGTACACTGGAGGAGAGCTCCTGAGGATACTGGTGAACCATCCAGAGGTTGAAATAAAAGCGGTCACTTCGAGGGAGCATGCTGGTGAACCCGTATTCAAATTGCACCCACAGTTGAGAAAGCTTACAGACATAAAGTTCGTAGAACCCGACGTGGAGAAGATAGCTGCGTCATGCGAGTTTGTATTTTTAGCGCTTCCACACGGTGCCTCAGCATCCGTAGCTAAGAGGCTCTTGGAGTCAGGAATCAAGGTTATAGACCTGAGCGCGGACTTCAGGTTGAAGAATAAGGATGATTATCCCAAGTGGTACGGGTGGGAGCACCCATGCCCAGAGCTATTGGATGTTGCGGTTTTTGGACTCCCAGAGTTCCACAGAGAGGAGATAAGAAATGCGAGACTTATTGCCAATCCTGGTTGCATAGCAACTGCTAGCATACTTAGCGTAGCACCAATTGTAAAAGTAGGCATAGTGGAGAGCAACAGGATTGTCTTGGATGCCAAGATAGGATCTTCTGGGGCCGGCGCAAATGTCAGTGAGGCGAGCCACCATCCAGAGCACTCTAACATAGTGAGGGCATACAAACCTGTGATGCACAGACACACCGCAGAGATCGAGCAGGAGCTCTCATTGAAGGCAGGGGGCGAGAGGGTAACGGTTGCACTCACGCCCCATGCGGTAGATATGGTTAGAGGGATCATGGTCACAGGACACTCATTCCTGGGGAGAGAGGTAACAATGCAGGAGCTTTGGAGGGCCTATAGGGAGCTCTACCAGAATGAGCCGTTCGTCAGGATCGTGCGTGACCAAAGGGGGCTACACCAGCTACCAGATCCGAAGAACGTCATAGGATCAAACTTCTGCGATGTGGGTTTTGAGCTAGATCCCCACGCAAAGAGAGTTGTGACGTTTGGCGCACTCGACAACTTGTTGAAGGGTGCAGCCGGTCAGGCTGTCCAAAATTTCAACATAATGATAGGCGTGGACGAGAGAACTGGCATTAAGTTTGCTGGAGTAAGACCAATATGAGAGTGGTTGTGAAGATTGGAGGAGATCTGCTGAAGGACCAAAGCCCAAATATGCCCCTCATCGAGGATCTGAAGGAGTTGGTCAAGGAGAAGGGTCTAGTGATAGTTCACGGTGGGGGAGATCTGGTAACGGAGATGGCAAAAAAGCTCGGCAAGGAGCAGAGGTTTGTGGTATCACCCGAGGGGTTCAAGAGCAGATACACAGACAGAGAGACTGCAGAGATCTATGCGATGGTAATGACCGGAGATATCAACACAAAGATCGTCGGGCTACTCCACTCATTCGGTATAAACGCCATAGGTTTGTCTGGCTTTGACGGTGGGCTCCTGAGGGCGGAGAGGAAGGAGAGGCTAGTGATTGTTGACGAGCAGGGCAGAAAAAGGGCGATAGAGGGAGGGTACACAGGAAAGATCACTTCAGTGAATAGCAGACTGCTCGAGGTTCTCATGGGGGAGGGGTACACTCCAGTGATTTCTCCCTTGGCAATGGGAACAAAATTCGAACCACTGAATGTTGATGGAGACAGGACAACGAGCGCAGTTGCAAAGGCGATAAGGGCAGACGCGGTCGTTTATCTGACCGATGTGGACGGCGTAATATTGGATGGTAAGATCTTGCCAAAGATCAGCATAGTGGAGGTCGAAGAACTACTTAAAAAAATAGGAGTGGGGATGTCAACAAAGATACATGCTGCTTTGGACGCGGTCAAGGGAGGGGTTGGTAGGGCAATAATAACATCAGGGTTCGTGGAGAGGCCGATCATAGACGCGCTTCAGGGGAAGCGTGGGACGGTGATATCACCATGAGTAGATTTGAAGACATATTTCTCGCCGACACCTTTTGGAAACGACCTGTCACACTTGTAAAGGGCAGAGGGGCAAGAGTCTGGGACTCTCAAGGTAAAGAATACATAGACTGCAGTTGCGGCTATGGTGTCGCGCTGTTAGGGCATTGTCATCCGAGGGTTGTAGAGGCTATTAAGAGACAGTGTGAGAGGCTGATAACTTGTCACGGGTCTTTCTACAACGATGCGAGGGAGGAGTGCCTATCGAAACTTGAAAAGATAAAACCCGAGGGTACCGACAAGGTTTTCCTATCGAACTCGGGTGCGGAGTCGGTCGAGACTGCGATAAAGCTTGTGAGGAGGTACACAAACAAAAAAGGGATAATAGCGATGATCAACAGCTTCCATGGCAAGACTATGGGAGCGCTCTCGCTGACCTGGAACGCAAAGTACAGGGATCCGTTCATGCCACTCCTCGAAGGCGTCAAGTTTGCACCCTATGGAAAGATAGAGAAGCTAGAGCCGCTTGTAGATGAGAGTGTCGGCGCAATTTTTTTGGAGCCTGTTCAAGGGGAGGGCGGGATAAACATCCCTCCGCCAGACTACCTTAAACAAGTCAG
>JBMFMY010000069.1:0-6350 GCA_049970435.1 Candidatus Methanomethylicaceae archaeon | reverse complement strand
TAGACGAGTTCAACAAGACTGGCTACATACCTATTGGTGAGATCGCATCCACATGGGTCAAGAACATCAGAGATTACATTAAGGAAGGACAGAAGGTAGTGCTGAAGGTAATCCGCGTTGACGAGAAGAGAGGGCACATAGATCTTTCGCTGAAGAAGGTCACAGAGAGGGAGAAAAAGGAAAAGCTCATACAATGGAAGAGATCGAAAAGAGCGGAGAAGATACTTGAGGAAGTTGCCTCTTCGCTCAAGAAGGATTTCTCAGAGGCTGTTGAGAAGGTAGGGATACCGTTAGAGGATTATTTTGGAGATCTCTATAGTGCGATGGAGGCAGCTGTGGCAGAAGGGCACAAGGCCTTGGTTAAGGCTGGAATCCCGGAGGTTTGGGCAAAGGCAATTCACGAGGCAGCGAAGGAACACATAGAGCCACCAACGGTCCAGGTTACTGGCGTACTGCAACTCAACTCCACTAAGCCAAAAGGTATTGAGGACATAAAGAAGGCGCTGTTGGAAGGAGAGGAAAGGGCTCGCAATAAAGGTGGTAAGCTGGAGATAACTTACTTGGGTGCTCCAAGGTACAGAATAGAGGTAACAGCAAAAGATTATCGGACTGCCGAGGAGATACTAAGGGAAACCGCAGAGAGGATAATAGAGAGGGTAGTTGAAGCAGGAGGAACTGGTAGCTTCTCAAGGTGATTCTGATGAAGGGAATGATCAGAAAATGCACTGTGTGTGGAGAGTATACACTCAGAAAGGACAGGTGCCCGCACTGCGGAGGGACTCTCAAGAACCCTCACCCCGCCAGGTTCTCACCCGAAGACAAGTACAGCAAGTATAGGCTCGCACTTAGCATGTCCCCGAGCAAGGAAAAGGACAAGTAGTTGCATCCCTCTGAAGGTCGTACGAATTGCCTGAGTTGACTGCCCTCTGCTATCGCAAGTGTCTACTAGTCAAAGGAATCAAATTATAGAAATTAGTCGGAAGCTCGAATTCTGATTAGATTAAGCAGGCGGGTAGTTGATCTTGTATATTAAGACCCAATAGTTGTCGGAATGGTACACTAGCTCAAAGTACTGCGGAGCCGTTATGTTCAATCTAAGCATGGAGCTGTACCCGTCTCTGAAGGGATAGAAGAGCAGCTCGTACAGAAGTGTGTCTGAGGCCTTCGGCCCGGCGGGGAGCGGATAGTTTATAGTTGATGTCCCTGTATGAAGCGGCACGCCCCTGATGTAGTCCGAGGTGTTGTAGCCAGCGATCACCATCATGGCTGTGGACTTTTCAAAGTCGCCTATAACAGACCATGGCGGCAGACCTATCAGAGGATCCCTCGATACGAAGATCCAAGGCTCGTAGACAACGACGTAGTCAACCCGCATCTTTCTGAATATGTCGAGCGCATAGGTCTCGTTGTTCAAGAAAGCCTCTGCGATAAGTTTAATCTGGGTGCCATTAGTTGTCGAGTTGTCTGCTATCACAGACTTGTTGGCAACGACGTTTATCCAGTAGCCGTAGTCCCACCAACACCCAACGATGCTCTCTGGTGGGATGTTGTTGCGCATCCAATCCAAAGCGTCTAGCCAGTCGTCGATCTCTGTAGCGTAACCTGTAGATGCTGAGACTATCATGGCTGGCCTGTTGGCAGCCCTCAGGTTGGAGTAGACAAGCGGAGTGGTTCCAGCCACGATTATTGCGATCACCACAATGCCGTATATCCTTCCAAGTTGGCGAGCTCTGGTCTTTTTGTCCTTCTCGACCTTATTCAATGAGATGCTCCCGAGAAGGCTCGTCAGGGCAAGTCCGCTGAGTAATGCAAGGGCGGGGGCAACCACTATCATGAGCCGTACGTAGTTGGCTGCGCCGTAGACTGCCATAAGGGCAAAAAGGACCACAAAGAGATCCTTATATTTCATGCGGTTCAGGGCAAAGTAAACTCCCAAGGGTGCCAGTATGAGGAGGATGTGGTAGTTGGTGAAGAAGCTTGACCATGTGGCTGGGAACTGCTCGCCAACAGTCCCGACTATAGGCGCACCTGCCCTAGAGAAAGGATTAACGAAGAAGAGAAACTTGCCCCCTATAGGACCCAGCGCTCCACTTAGAGTTAGAACCACAGCCAGCGCCAATATGCCAAGGACGGCACCTACTGAGGCCTTCTTTCTGAGTTCTTTGTCTTGGATGAAGGATGTTGCAGACATCACCATGCACATTATAAAGGCAGTCATGGGCACTACGGTGTAAGGTGAGATCGCCTCATAGACGCCGATATTAGGGGCGAGAGCCATTCCGAGCATCGTGATTGACGAAACGATGGTTATGGCTAAGGAGAGCTGCTTGCTCCACCTCCCAGTCAAGACAAGCACTATGGAATAAAGGGCCAACAGGTTTAGTGGATAGAGATAGGCTCCCCAGCACAGCGCCATATATGCGAGAGCCAAACCAGAGATTATGGAGTAGGGGATGGTCCTTTTCTTCAGCGCCTTCATGAAGAATAGCAAACATATGAACATCCCCAAAAGTCCTGTCGACTCGGTGTCGAAGAAGCCCAGACCAGTCCTCTGTATCGAGGTAGGGTCGATTGCGAAAATGAATGAGGCGAAGAGACCCACACCACGACCCACCAGTTCCTTTCCCAAAAGGAAGACAAGAAGTGTTAAAATGGCTGCGGAGACAACCGGAAAGAACACTACAGCCTCATAGAGAGTTATATCCAACCCAAGGGACTTCAAAAACAGGTAGAAGGCAGCCCCCGTGAAAGGGACTCCCATCTGCGCTTGTGAAGGAACATCGGTACCCCAGGGCGCCCACCTTGTGGGATCAAACCATGAGAACCAGGCAGCGAACCCGTTCTCTACTAAATACTTTGCACCTTTGTATTGGATGTAGGGGTCGAACTCATCAAGGTATACTCCCCACTGCATGGGGAGGAGGCGAATGGCAACAGAGAGTGCGATTATGGACAAAAGTGTGGAATAGACGAGGATGTCGGTCTTTGTGATGGTCGGGCGTGTCGGCAAACTCAAGCGCATATTAGGACCTCTACAAGACAGAATTCTTTCTGAAGAGAAACATTTAAACCCTATGGTTTAGTTATGAAACTTTAATATTGTACTTCAGTGAGGTTGCTGGTGGTAATCTCATGAGCTCAATCGGCGAGATCCCAAAAGACTACGAAGCCAAGAGTTTCGAGAAGGAGATCTTCGAGTTTTGGGAGAGGGAGAAGGTCCCTGAAAAGGCAAGGTTGATGGGCAACAAAAAGTTTTACTTTCTTGATGGTCCACCATATGTCACGAACCCGATTCATGTTGGCACAGCTTGGAATAAGTGCCTGAAGGATGCCTACATAAGATACTACAAGATGAGGGGTTACTTGGTAAGAGATCAGCCTGGGTTTGATATGCACGGGCTACCCATCGAGGTAATGGTTGAAAAGAAACTTGGGATAAAGACAAAAAAGGAGATCGAGGCTCTGGGAATAGAGAATTTCATAAAGGCATGTAAGAGTTTTGCATTGGAGAATTTGAGAGTGGCTACTTCCCAATTCCAGAACTTGGGAGTCTGGATGGACTGGGGCAGACCTTACAGGACTCTGGACAACAGCTACATCGAGTCTGTCTGGTGGCTAATAAAGAAAGCCGATGAGAAGGGGTTGCTAGACAGGGGTAACAAAATAGTCCACTGGTGCCCGAGATGTGAGACGGTGCTCGCAGGGTATGAGGCCACAGATGAGTACAGGGAGATAGAAGACGACTCCATATATGTGAAGTTCAGGCTCGAGGGGAAGGATAAGGAGTATATCGTGATATGGACTACAACGCCATGGACTCTCCCAGCAAATGTCGCAGTTATGGTGAACCCAGACTTCATGTATGCCAAAGTGAGGGTGGGGGATGAGACCTACATTGTCGCAGAGGATAGGGTCGGCGCAGTATTCGGGGACACGAATTACGAGATCGTGGAGAGAATACCTGGGAGCATGCTCAGCGGCTTGAGGTACGTGCCCCCGCTTCTTGAGGAGGTCCCCAAGCAGAGAGAGCTCTCTCCAGCGCACTTCGTCGTGCTGAGCGACCTATACGTCACCCT
The DNA here is from genome assembly GCA_049970435.1 of Candidatus Methanomethylicaceae archaeon. Taxonomy (GTDB): domain Archaea; phylum Thermoproteota; class Methanomethylicia; order Methanomethylicales; family Methanomethylicaceae; genus JBMFMY01. The sequence continues at coordinate 2,274 of JBMFMY010000069.1, read as the reverse complement.
CGAGGAGGGTACCGGATGCGTACATACAGCTCCAGGGCATGGTGAAGAGGATCATGAAGTGGGTGAGATATACCGACTCCCGGACTTCTGCCCAGTGGATGAGAGTGGGAGGTTCACATCAGAAGGAGGGAAGTATGTGGGCAAGGACGTGAGGGAGTCCAACAAGGAGATAATCGAAGATCTCAGGAAGAAGGGGTTGTTGTTGAAGTCGGAAAAAACGAGGCACAGATACCCCCACTGCTGGAGGTGCAAGACGCCGCTTATATTGAGGCTGGCGACGCAGTGGTTCTTCAAGGTTACGGAGATAAAGGAAAGGATGTTAGAAGAGAACGAGAAGGTAGACTGGGTGCCAGAGTGGGCAGGTAAGGCAAGGTTCGGAAACTGGATAAAGAATGCGAAAGATTGGGTTATATCGAGGCAGAGGTATTGGGGGGTTCCGCTCCCAATATGGATATGTAGCAAATGTGGAAGGAGAGAGGTCATAGGCTCCTTCTCCGAGCTCAAAGAGAAGGCGATAGGCAACATTGGGGACATTGATCTTCATAGACCGTGGGTCGACTATGTGAAGATAAAGTGTAAATGCGGACATGAAATGGATAGGATAAGCGACGTTGCAGATGTTTGGATGGACTCAGGTTCAGCCTCATTTGCATCTCTCCACTATCCATCGGAGCCGGAGGAGTGGAATAAGTGGTGGCCGGTGGACATGATACTTGAAGGGCACGACCAGACAAGAGGGTGGTTCTACACACTTATGGTTTGCGGCATAATAGCCTTTGACTCGGTGCCTTATAGGAGGGTGTTGATGCACGGGTTCACCATAGATCAAGATGGTAGGGCGATGCACAAGTCTTTGGGTAATGTTGTTTACCCTGAGGAGGTTATCGAGAAGTATGGGAGGGATACGCTGAGGTGGTACGAGCTTGGTTGTACTACATGGGAGGACCTAAAATTCACTTGGAAGGCTGTTGAGGAGACCTCAAGGTTCATGGGCATACTCTGGTCCACGTATTACTTCGCGAGCCTTTACATGAGTTTAGACAGGTTTTCCCCAGATGAGTATAATGTGGAGAAGGTTTCTGGCTGGCTCAAGGACGAGGACAGGTGGATTCTTTCCAGAATGGAGAGGCTCGTAAAGAGTGTTACCGAGGCGATGAATGGGCTGCGGGTTTTCGAGGCAGTGAGAGAACTGGAGTACTTCATGAAGGAGGAGCTCAGCAGGTGGTACATAAAGCTCATCAGGAAGAGGACATGGACTGAGACACATGATCCTGAGAAGATAGCAGCATACGCCACGCTATACGAGGTCTTGTTAAACTACCTGAAGATGATCGCCCCTATAGTGCCGTTCGTCACAGAGAAGATCTATCAGGGGATGTTCAGGAGGGCTCCCGATATGCCCCTCAGCATTCACATGTTAGAATGGCCTTCGGTCGAAGAGAAGTGGCGTGATATTCAGCTCGAGGAGGAGATGCAGATTGTGAAGGAGATCATAGAGGCGTCCTACAGCGCAAGGCAAGCAGCTAGGATAAAGACAAGACAACCCTTAATGAGGCTTAGGGTCGTCTCTAAGGATGATAGGGTCATAAGGGCGATCTCCAGACTCAAGAGGATCGTTCTGGAACAGGCAAATGTCAAGGATGTCGAGGTGATCTCACCAGAGGAGGAGGAGAAGATGAAGGAGATCAAGCTTGTGGCTAACCCCTCAGTCATAGGTCCAATATTCAGAGGTAAGACTAGGGCGGTGGCTGAGATAATAGGCACCATGGACGGCAGGGATGTGCTGAGAAGTCTCAAGGAGGGCAGACCTGTCTTCTTTGAGCTCGACGGAGAGAAGTTTGAGCTCAAGAAGGAGTATGTGAGCGTCCAAGAGAGTGTGCCTGAGAATTACAAAGGAGCGGAGTGCAGGTTTGGTAAGGTCTACATAGACACGACCAAGGACAGAGAACTCATAGCCGAAGGGCTAATGAGAGATGTGATCAGGCGGATTCAAGAGATGAGAAAGAGGGCAGCTCTGAAGGTTGATGCCTACATCAGGGTGTGGATGGGATTACCATCAGATGAGGTAAAAGAGCTGATATTGGGAAAGATAAAAGAGATATCCACAGAGGTTAGGGCAAAGGAGATACAGCTGAGCGTGGGGGGCATAGAAAGAGGAGCCTTCAGGGACGAATGGCAGATAGATGGTGAGGAGTTCGTCATTGGTATAGAAGAGGAAAAGTGAAAGCATGGGATACCCTCGCTCCAAGGCGTGACCTATATAGTGGGGGGAAG
>JBMFMY010000068.1:0-6472 GCA_049970435.1 Candidatus Methanomethylicaceae archaeon | reverse complement strand
GACTCTATCTAGGATACTAGGTTACCTGATTACCAAAAGGACGGGGAGCGGTGTTGGGGCTTCGCAGGATCCCTATAGAATTTATCTCAAGACTTCTGCTGACGCCAGTACGGTCGCGGAGATTTTAAAAGGGCTTGACCCTAACGATGTTGCTAGGCTGACCGAGATCTCCGTAGAGAAGACTGGTCTCTTCAGGAGGAGGCTTCTACACGTCGCTAAGAGGTTTGGGGTTGTGGAGAAGGGGGCCGATTTGAGCGATATTGGGATGCAGCAACTTGTGGAGAGCATGAAGGGGACAGTTATGTGGAAGGAGGCAATGAAGGAAGTTCTCTTCAAGGATCTGGACGTCGAGGGTCTTGAGAGGTTTGCTAGGGGTCTGAAGGAAGGCAGGTTCAAGGTCGTGGTCATGGAGGAGGATCTCCCACTATCTCCTCTGTCTAGGGTGGGGGTAAGAAAGCTCAGCTGGAAGACTGATCTGGTTCCGGCGGATCGCATAAGGAGGATTCTCATAGAGGCTGGTAAGGCGAGGCTACTCAACGAAGCCAGGGTTGCAGTATGTTCAGATTGTTTCAGGTATGTTGGGAACATAAAAATCAAGAAGTTCCTAGCGGATTTCGCCTGCCCTGAGTGCAAGTCCAAGAAGATTGGTCTCGTGGACGGGGACATACAAGAGGTAGCACAGATGGCATCTGAAAGGGCGGAGAGAGGGAAGGTCTCAGAAAAATTTAGGGATATGTATAGAGCGGTGTTGGAGAGTGGAGAGTTGATAGGAAGTTATGGTCTACCAGCAGCCCTCGCTCTTGTGGCTAAGGGGTTGCCCAAACCCACAATAGTGACGATCGCTTCATCAAAAGCTCTAGACATAGACTTCCTTGTGGACATGATCCTTAGGGAAGAGAGGGAGGTTTTAAAGAAACGGTACAGAAGGATCCGCCCTCAGGGTCCGTCTGAAATCCAGACTCAGAACTCCACGGTGTTATGAGTGACATAAATGGAATAAACAAAGCCCGCTTATCTTTAAATAATTTCTCGGGATTTATTATCTCAGGTGAATGGTTTGGTAACTATCAAGTGGCTTGGGCATGCCGCCTTTCAGATCAAAAGTGGAGAGAGAACGATTTACATAGACCTGGGGGAGGGGGCAAGGCCCTCAGATAAAGCAGATGTTGTTTTTGCAACACATTCTCACTGGGACCACCTCGATCCCAACGTAATAGAAAAAGTGAGAAAGGAGAACACCGTGATAATAGCTCCCAAGGACTGTATTTCCAAGCTTAAGGGAGCAAAAGCTATCGTACCAGGTGAGAGCATAAAGGTGGGCGATCTGGAAGTCAAGGCGGTGCACGCATACAACGTCAAGAGGTTCAGATCTCCTGGTGTGCCCTTCCACCCTAAGGGGTTTGGTGTTGGATACGTGCTCAAAGTGGAGGGCAAGGCAATATACCACGCTGGCGACACGGATCTCATACCTGAGATGAAGGAGCTGGGCGGTATAGATGTTGCGATGCTGCCGACAGGTGACACATATACAATGGACAATTCAGAGGCTGCCGAGGCTGCCATAATTATAAATCCCAAAATAGCCATACCGATGCACCGCTGGAACACAGACCCTGAAGATTTCCGCAAGAAGGTCGAGGCGCGCTCTAAAGTTTCAGTTAAGATCCTTGGGGAGGGCGAAGAGATCACCCTTTGAGGACACGATGCTGAGATTAAGGCAAGATTGTACTTGGAATTTGACAGAAAGTATAAGAGGGGACTGGAAGAGGGCAAGCTTTAAGATTATCTGCCAGAAAGAACTGGAAAACGCTTAGTACAGTTCAAGATTGCTGAGAAGAGGACCCTGCGATGATGCTGACCAAAGTCTTGCGGTCTATTTCGGCTCTGGTCCTCCATCCAATGTAGAGGTTCCCTTCTTCGTCCTCGTCCAAGTAGCCTCTTCTGATGAACCTGTTGAGGTCTTGATCGACTTTCCAGTCTGGGAACTTCTCCCTCAGGAGATCTTCAACCTCTCGCCGAGTAGCTTTCCCCTGTTTTGAGGTTATATATGCCAAGGTGGCGGCCAGTACGGCTAGCGTGTCTATCCTCCATCCAGAGAGAGAGGCCTCGCCGATCTGCATGGGCGACTTGGAGATCACATAAAAGCGGGCTTGCTCCAGATCCTCCTCTGTCGGGGTTTGGTGGTCAAGACCGTCCTCATATACTATTTTGATCTCAAGTCCGAGCTCGTCGAACTTTCTCTCAAGCAGTTTGATTATCTTCATGTAATCTTTGCCCAGAACCTTTCTCAGCTCCCAGCCCTTGGCGCCCGGAAGGCGATGATGCTGGAAGAGCAGGAGTTGGGCAGCCTTCTTCAACTTACGAGATATTGTGGCATCCTCACTCATTTTTCATCCCTTCACTTTTCAAAAGATCCCTCATCACCATCCACTTCTCATAGTTGATAGAAATTGGAACGGACTTTCCGCCTTTCCTCTGCGTCTGCTTTGTAACAGCCTCGATCTGTATGGTCTCCTCGACTGGGTTAATTATGAGATTGGCAAGACCGTTAGATATAATAAAACTTAGAGCGTAAGCCCTCAAGAGAGTCTCTTCGTATGTATCCCTTATTATGAAGTGCCAGTAGTCCACAGGACCACTCTCTGATGCCTTTGTCAGCTCCTCCTGAATCCTCTTGACTTCTTCATCAAAGGCGCGCTCTGAGAGGAATTTTAACCTAATGAGTTCTGAGATGCTGAGGGTCTTTTCTTCGGGGAACTGGGCAGCCTCGAGCTCTCTCATCCTCTGAGAGAGGGGGAGGAGGACTCTCCAGTAATCCAGAGCCTCTGACAGCCTCTTTGGAGTCAGCTGTTCAGCCACTATCAGGGGCCTCCAAGTAGCTAGGAGCGCCGAGGCGAGATCCTCTTTGCCAAGCACCTTTATCTTGACCTCTATGAGAAAAGGATCTATGAAGAGCCCGGATGCGCGCCTCTTGACCCAGTCACTCTGAAGTTTCACCATGAGCGAGAGCTCCTTAATCGCCTCTGCGTCCATGAGCAACTCATCGAGAAGCTTCCAGTGCGGTAAAAGTCTCTTCAGTATTTGCAGCTTTTGGGGGACGTCCACTAAAAAAGGGTCCTCGCCTTTAGCCCTTATGCTCTGACATAGGTTTATTATTCGGGCGAGTTCCTCGTAGTACTCTTCCTTACGCAGTCGCTGCGGCAGCCTTGGCCACCTCCGACCTTCCGTGCACGTTTTGGACAAAGATTATGTTAGCGAGCTCTCCCACAGCGCTGAGCTGGCTTGGAGTTATGACTATAAACTGTACATCAGAACGGTCATTCATGAAAGAGAAGAGCATCCTCATCATGGACTCCCTGTTGTGGGGATCCATATGCACATCGAACTCGTCAACTGCTCTCACAGGCGACTTGAGGTGGTCCTGGAGTGCAAGGAGGAAGGCCATGGTTGCCACTGCTCTCTCCCCACCACTCTGGGAGTAGGCATCCAGAAGGACGGGCGAGGTTCCCCTGAATCCGACCGTGATCTCTACGCCTGCCCTGTCAGGGTCGTCCATATTCATGAGGCGTATGTTGCCGCTACCGCCCACTCTTCCCAAGACTGAGCGATAAGTCGGGTTAACTTCCTCTATGAGGGCCTCCATCACGCTCCTCCAAACCCTCTTCCTCTCCTCAAGCTCCTCGATGGTTCTCCTCCTGTTCTCCCCTACAACTTCTGCCTTTTGTTTCAGCTCGTTATAAGTCTTCAAGTAGGCTTGGTACATGGACGGAGCGTCTTCTGGTACATCGCCAAGAGAGAGAAGGTGAGCGTTCACAAACTTTATCTCGTCCGAGATCTCCAGAAGCGTCCTACTGGTCTCGATCCTCCCCCCTGCTTTGTCTTTGAACTTCTCGGACTCTGTTAAAGAAGCTCTGGCCTCCTGTAGCGAGTTCTGCAATTCCTTGAGCTCCCTCTCGAGCTCTCCTTTGCGGTAGCGCATCACGGCCTCCTCTACTCTCAGGCTCACGTACTTCTTTACGACCTCGTCAAGCCTTTCGTCGACGGAGCCCAGCTCCTTCAGTTCCGCTTCCCCTCTCTTAGTGTTTAGAAGCAGGCTCCTGAACCTTTCCTTCAATAGCAGGTACTCTCCCCAGAGGTTCTTCGCTTCCTCACTCCTAGCTTGAATTCCCTTCTCAACTGCTTCGAGCTGAGACGCCTTCAGGCACATCTTCTCCTCGATCTGGGCAACTGCCCGCTCATTCTTTATTATCTGAGCCCATATCAACTCCCTTTCTAGATAGGCTTTTTTCTCTAAGAGAGCCCTCTTCTCGTTGTACTTGTCATTCAACTCCTTCCAGTATGAGAGCGTTTGCTCGGCACTCGCGAGCAGTTGGGAGGTTGCTTCCGCCTCCCCGAGTATCCTGTTCAGCTTCTCCTCCGATTCATAGATTGCGCGTCTGTACTGCGAGAATCCTACAGCCTCCTCCACCATCTTGAGCTTCTCTTCTGGCGAGGTTATGGCAAATTCCTCTATCATGTTCTGGTGCATTATTATGAGCATATTGTCAGGGTTCATCCCAACGCCCTTGAATAGTCTATTAACATCGAATTTGCTGGCCTGCCTGTTGTTAATCTCGAACCAGTAAGTCCCATCCTTTTTTAGATATCGGGAGACTGAGATGATATCGTTGTTGATGTAGGGTACGGGGCGTTTACCGTTCTCCAGTCTGTTGTCCAGCAAAAGTGTGATGCGCGCGGTATCTTTCCCCCTCCTTATCAGGTCAGCAAGCTTTCTTGAGCGCTCAGTGTAGCTCTGACCCGTCGCAACGGAGATCGCTATCAATATTGATGACTTTCCAGCCCCATTGGGACCACATATCAGATTTAGACCACGTCTGAGGGGCACCCTAGCGTACTCATAGGACATGAAGTTCTCCAGTACCACCTCAAGTATTGTTAGAGAGCTCATATTGGGAACCCCTCAGGGCGCCTCAAATTCCACAAAAGAGCCTTATAAGTCTCACTTTTGTTTACTCAAATTTGTGCCCGGAATAATGAGCTAAATTTTGTACTTCTGATTACAAATATTATTGAAAGACCTCATAGTTATTGAGATTTTTTATTGTTATAGCCTTAAATTGATATTATTTACCAAAAAGGCGAGTAAAGTTTATGTAATGAGGTTCATTTTAAATTTGTGTTCATGGCGATCTTGGATGGGGAACATAGAGATCAAACAACTCATACATAACGGAGTCTTGATACCCCTCTACAAACCCGTTGGATTCAAAATAAAATTTAGAGGGGAGGAGATAGCACTCAGCCCTGAACAAGAGGAGATGGCAGTAGCGTGGGTCAAGAAGTTGCCCACAGATTATGCGAAGGACAAGGTCTTTGTGAAGAACTTCTTCAAGGACTTCGGCAAGGCATTAGGGGTCAGGGGGAAGGTTGGTCCTAAGGATTTCGACTTCTCGGAGATTATCAACTGGCTTGAGAGGGAGAAGGTGAAGAAAGAAGGGATGAGTAAAGAGGAGAAGAAGGCTCTCGCCCAGGAGAGGAAGAGGATAAGGGAGGAGAACAAGAAAAAGTATGGTTTTGCGATTGTGAATGGAATGCCCATGGAGATCTCAAACTACATGGTGGAGCCGGCTTGCATATTCATGGGAAGAGGCAAGCACCCCCTGAGGGGTAGGTGGAAGCCAGGGGTTAAGGCAGAGGACGTCACCTTGAACCTCTCTCCTGATGCAAAGGTCCCAGACCCTCCCAACGGCGGATCCTGGAAGGCTGTTGTCTTCGATCCCACATCACTCTGGATCGCTAGCTGGAGGGACAAGCTAAGGGGTAAGATGAAATATGTGTGGCTTTCAGATACCGCATATATAAAGCAGGTTAGGGACATAGAGAAGTTCAACAAAGCGTGGGAGCTAGAGAAGATTATTGACAAGGTGAGGGAGCACATAAAAACTGGACTCGAGTCACATGATCTCTTGGAGAGGAAGATAGCCACCGTGTGTTACCTGATCGACGAGCTCAAGCTCAGGGTGGGTGACGAGAAGGACGAGGATGAGGCGGACACTGTTGGTGCCACTACGTTGAGACCTGAGCATCTAAAATTCAACCCGGATGGCACGATCACCTTTGACTTTCTTGGTAAAGACTCTGTGAGGTGGGTGAGCACCATAAATCCACCAGAGGTTGTCTACAGAAATTTGAAGGAGTTCATAGCCGAGGGCAACGAGACTATTTTCAATGGGGTGAGGTCGCAGAAGGTCAACGCATACCTGGCTGAGGTTATGCCCGGTCTGACAGCCAAGGTATTTAGAACCTATCATGCATCCACAACGACAAAGAAAGCCCTTGAAAGCGCAGAAGTTGACAAGGAAGATCCAATCTACGTTAAGAAATACTATGCAACGATGGCAAATTTAGAGGCTGCAAAGGTGTGCAACCACAAGAGGAAATTGCCAAAGAATTGGGAGGAGAGTCTCAGAAA
>JBMFMY010000067.1:0-6513 GCA_049970435.1 Candidatus Methanomethylicaceae archaeon | reverse complement strand
CCCCTTCATCCATCCCAACAACCTCTAAAAAGACCTTCTCCCCCTCGAAAAGGATCACCTCAGCGATCTCTCCCGCCCCCTCTATCACCTCGAGCCTCCTCTCCCAGTCCTTGAAGTGCTTCACCAGCGTAGCCCTAACCGCTTCCCTGTTAGGGCGATCTCTCAGGACGAAGATTGTGGGTATCCCGAACTCCCTCAGCACCTCCCTAGCGTCGATCAGGTTGAAGCCAGCTATGGGAACGCTTCCTGCGAGTACGATGCCATCCCTCATCCCATCTTCCCTGATGGCCTCTTTCAGCCTCTCCGTGGCATCCAGCCCGTCTACCTCGACCCACTTCACTATGAGGCGCCTCGGTCTTATTCCATCAGTGAAGAGAAAGGCCGCTGGCACCCTCCTGTCCACGCCCTTCCTGAAGCTACCTCCCTCTACCGCCAAAAAATTCCTCATCAAAATCACTTTTTGAGGAATCTTAACATTCGCGGGTCCTCACTGAGCGCCTCTATTAAGTTAGTGTTTGGTATGCATAGGTTGACAACCTTGGTTCTTCCATACCTCCCCTTGCTAACAACTTTGGCTGAGGCTATGCCTAGCATGTCGAGCTCGTTTATCAGGTCGGTTATCCTCCTCTGCGTCAGCGGTTCCAGACCAAAGCTCTTCACCACGTTGGAATAGACCTCGTAGACTTCTCCCGTCACACAGTTCCTCCCCTTGTTCTTCTCCAGGAGGTAAAGGCTCAGTATCAGTATCCTAGAGTGGAGCGGCATGGTCCTTATTACCTCCACGACCCTGTCCTTCTCTACCTCCTTCTGTGCCCTCCTCACATGCTCCTCAGTGACCTTGTCGTTGCCGGATCTCTCGGCGAGCTCACCCGCAACCCTGAGCAGGTCCAGCGCCCTCCTCGCGTCACCATGCTCCTTAGCGGCAAGGGCTGCGCACAGCTTTATCACTTGGGGCTCGATCACACCGCTGACGAAAGCACCCTCAGCCCTCTTCTTTAGAATGTCCTCCAGCTCGATGGCATTGTATGGTGGGAAGACGAGCTCCTCCTCCCCCAAGCTGCTCCTGACCCTTGGGTCAAGGTATTCTGTAAACTTAAGATCATTTGTTATACCCACAATAGATACCTTTGCCCTGCTCAACTGGTTATTTATCCTGGTAAGATCGTAGAGTATCTTGTCCCCAGTCTTCTTAACCAGGGAGTCCACCTCGTCAAGTATCACAAACATCGAGTTGCTGGTGGAGTCCAGTAACTTGACAAACCTCCTGAAGACCTCGGATGTGGAGAGACCGGTGAACGGGACTCTTGCGTCTATGGCCTCGCATAGGTCAGCCAGGACCCTGTAGTTCGTGTCGGTGTGCTTGCAGTTTATGTACGCTATCTTTAGAGCTATGCCCTTCTTCTTCCCCTCCTGGCTGATCTTGCTCAAAACATATTTCGTAACAGCTGTCTTTCCCGTCCCAGGAACCCCGTATATGAAGACGTTCGAGGGTCTTGATCCCCTGAGGGCGGGGGCAAGCGTCTCGGCGAGCCTTAGTATCTGAGCTTCCCTGTGGGGCAGATCCTCTGGAACGTAATCCGGTCTGAGGAGATCCCTGTTCACAAATATCTTCGCGCTCAAAACCCTCCTGAACAGGTCATCGAGTGAGTCTCTCATTCTATATCCTCCAGAGGATGCATTAGAAATAGGGGTTTCTGGAGAGATATATAAGTCTCTGTCTATAGCAATTGGCTCAGCAGAGGACATACACATGAGGACTATCTCAAATACTTGGCGCCTGAACATCGCCACGATGCTCTTCTTCATGCTCATCCAAGTAGTGGTTCCTCTGATACCCCGCTACGCCCTCGTCATTGGTGCCCAACCCTTCATGATCGGCCTCGCAGTTTCCAGCGTCTCCTTTACAGCCATACTCTTCAGACCAATAGGCGGGATCCTAAGCGATAGGTGGTCAAGGAGGAACCTCATGCTCATAGGGCTCCTATTGGGATCGACTGCATACGCCATTCTATTCCTCTCAAAGGAGATAATCACCATAATGCTATCCAGGCTTTTGGAAGGTGTCGCTGTCGCCTTTTTCGTACCCTCTTCCATAGCGAGCGCCATAGACTACGCGCCCGAGGGCAGGGTTGGCGAGGCGCTCGGATGGAGGAGCCTGATGATCGGAATTGGGTTCTCAGTCGGTCCTGCCCTTGGCGGCCTCCTCTCCGAACTCTTTGGTTATGTCACAACGTTTGGCATAACCTCTGTGTTGATCCTCCTTTTAACCCCCCTCATCATCTCCACCGGTGAAGAACGCACCAGCTCCCCTGGCGGCTCTTCCCTCACTGGACTCAAGGATGGGCGCTTCGTCCTTGCACTCATCAGCCTGATAACTTATTCCCTGGCATGGATGGGGCTACTCACATTCCTGTCCGCCTACCTGAAGCTCTTGGGGTATGGCGATCTGGAGATCGGTCTGTTCGTTTCCATACAGGCGGTGGCAAGCCTCTCTATAAGGGTTGTTGCAGGTAGGGCATCTGACAAGAATCCACGGCTCATGGCATCCATAGGCCTCCTACTCATATCGCTTTCATTCTTCGCCGTATACGTCTTTGAGGTCCCCCCACTTTTGTATGTGGCATCCCTGATCTTCGGTATAGGTGTCGGCTTCTTCATGCCCGCCTCCCAGACGCTCGCCCTCGCCAAGTCGCCGCCCAACAGCCGGGGCTTTCTCTCCAGCGTATACACTATGGGGACGGATGTGGGCAACCTCGGAGGACCGCTAATCTTCGGCGCAGTAATCGAGACCTACGGCAGCTACCAGAGTGCCTTTGCGATGGCTCCCGTACTGCCTTTTCTGTCTGCTCTGCTCGTCCTCTTCGCCCCCCTTAGGAAGGATCGTGTTAGCCTCAAGTCTGGTTGAAGACCTATCGGTCGCATCGCATCTCAGGGCGGCCATCTAATATTCCCACATCAAAATAGATAAACCCCTTCCATTAACTATTATTGGGGCACCCCATGATTATTCTTCGTTATTACAGGGGCACGATTCTGAGCGGGAGCGTTCACATCCCTCACTCAGTCTGGGATGACTCTCTGAAATCCTACAAAGCCTTGGGAATGTATTATCGCGACGCTGTGGATTACCTAAAGGAGAGCAGAATCCCCTTCCAGGACAAGGTCATGGATCCCGTTCCCTGTCCAGACCTAAAAGCAGACGTGATCCCGAGACCCTACCAGGTAGACGCCCTCTACGCTTGGGAGGACTCGGGCAGGAGAGGGGTAGTCGTCCTCCCAACAGGGGCTGGCAAGACACATGTGGGGATCCTTACCATCCAGGAGGTGAACGCCCCAGCAATAGTGATCGTCCCAACGATCGACCTCATGGAACAGTGGCGGAGGAGGCTCAAATCCGCTTTCTCGGTCGAGGTCGGGGCTTATGGCGGCGGTGAGGACACCATCGGACCTCTAACCGTTGCGACCTATGACTCTGCTTACATACGGGCAGAGGAGCTTGGCAACAGGTTCCCGCTGATCATATTCGACGAGGTCCACCACCTTCCATCGCCTGGCTATTCCCAGATAGCCGAGCTCTTCGCCTCGCCCTACCGCTTGGGTCTCACAGCCACTTACGAGAGGGAGGACGGCCTCCATTCTGAGCTTCCGAGACTTGTCGGCGGCAAGGTCTACGAGCGCAAAGTCTCGGAGATGGCCGGCGAGTACCTTGCACCCTTCAAAGTTCAGAGGATATACGTGGACTTGACCGAAGAGGAAGAGGAGGAGTACCGCAGAAACATCTCCACATTCAGGGAGTATCTGGCTAAGAGGGGTTTAAGACTCGTGAAGCCGAGGGACTTCCAGCGCCTCATAATCATCAGCGGCAGGGATCCTGAGGCTAGGGAGGCTCTCCTCTCTAGGAACAGGGCTATAGAGATTGCCTTTAACTCCTCACTAAAGGTGGAGGCTCTCAGAGAGATCCTCTCAAAGACCGACGAGAAGACCATAATCTTCACGCAGCACAACCAGCTCGTCTACCGCCTCAGCAGGGAGTTCCTCATCCCTGCCATAACCCATGAGACTCCGAAGGAGGAGCGCGCCGAGATCCTCTCCGCCTTCAGTGAGGGAAAGTACAGGGCGATAGTCACATCAAAAGTCCTTGATGAGGGCATAGACGTCCCGGGCGCGTCTCTCGGCATAATACTGAGCGGAACTGGATCTAAGCGGGAGTTCGTCCAAAGGCTTGGGCGCCTCCTGAGGAAAGTCGAGGGGAAGGAGGCAAGGCTCATCGAGATAGTATCAAGATCAACGGCAGAGACTCGAACCAGCCGCAGGAGGAGGGCTGCCCTTTAATGCTTCCATCCGAGCTTCTAGTCGCCAAGACCTTCAAGGGCACTATAAAGCCGTGCTACCTCAGCAGAACCCCTCCCCTCCTGAACTTGGCAGAGTCCATGATAGAGATATACAAGAGGAACATCGGGAATAAGCGATCAGACATAAAATCGCAACTGAAAATCTTGGAGTACGGTCCGCACAACTTCCGCCTCATCAGGGGACTCTCAGCCATCCTTGACAGGTTCTCCGAATTCACCACAAATAGCCCCGTGGATCCTCGGATCATAAGGAAGAAGGTCTTCTCGCTCTCCATGGGATTTGCGCCATCAAGATCAGAGAGGCATGAGATACTGCTCAGAGCTTCGAAGGAGCTGAACATCCCCCCAGAGTGGATAGACCGCTACATGTGGAGCGACCTAGAAGGGGAGCAGACCCTTAAGAGCTTCAATCCCATAGCTCCAGACGAGCTCCTCTCCCACTACAACCTATCCGTCACGCAGACGCTCCTGTTCAAGTCTAAGTTCGTAGAGTTCTCAGCTGAAGGGAACTGGAAGCGCATCTTCAGGTCGATAAAGAGGCTCGGTCTGATGTACTCCATAACAGGAGAGCCTGGCGGATACAATGTGTTGGTGGAGGGTCCAATATCTCTAATAAAGATGACCGAGCGGTATGGCACAAGTCTGGCGAAGCTCATTCCAGAGATTCTCTCTTCAAGGAGATGGAGGATCAGGGCACAGATCATAGGGAGGAGCAACAGGCTCCTGAACTTTGAGCTCCAATCTTCCGACGGCGTGATGTTCCCCGCAGTCGCAACTGAACCTGAGAGCTACGACAGCTCGCTCGAGGAGTCCTTCGCCAAGAGGTTTGCCTCCCTTGGTAGCAGGTGGAGGCTCCTGAGGGAACCCGATCCGATCCCGGTGAATGGAAGCGTGATGATACCAGACTTCGCTTTCGAACTACAGGGTATGAAAGTATACTTGGAGATTGTCGGCTTCTGGACGCCGGAATACCTAAGGAAGAAGATCTCGAAGCTACAATCCATTTTGGATCATAATGTCAGCACCGAGATCCTCGTAGCTGTGGACTCCGAGTTGGGCGTCTCTGGAGAGATTCCTGGCAACGTCATAGTATTCAAAGGTGAAGTGCCACTAAAGCCCATACTTGATCACCTTGAGAGGAAAGAGATGGAAGTTGTCGCCACCGAACTTGAAAGAGTGAGACATATGCCCATACCCGTCAACGGGAACTGCGTCCATTTAGAGGATATGGCAACCAAATTGGGGTTATCAAAAGAATCTCTGTTGAGTAGGTTCTCCAGTAGCCCCCCTGATGGATACGTTCTCATCGGCGAGGCATTGATCCGGAGAGATCACCTGCAGAGGTTAGCATCACAGATTACGTGTGGTTCCTCTCTGGATGAGGTGGCTGAGCGCCTCAAAGAGGAGGGCATCAGAGACCCTATACCTCTCCTGAAACACTTCGGATTTACCGTCAAGTGGCGGGGACTAGACTCCGCAGTGGTGGTAAAGGAAGAATCAAAGATGATGTGGGATAAAACATGACACCCTTAATAGTTAACTTCATCGGCAGGAAGTCTTTTCCGTAATGGGATGAGAGCCGAGAGTTACATAATTGAGGGGAGAAGATTGGCATCGAGTAGGGAGGGCCGCACCGAATTTACGCCTGTGTAAAGCCAATGACTGGCATAAAGCCAGTAGGTTGGACATCGAGGCTTCCGTAACTGTATGGATCGAGCCCTACGGATGGAGCAGGAACCTCTACCCTAAAAGGAAATTCAGAAGCGCTCCCAAAGCGCTGTTAAGGAGTAACTGGAAGGAAAAGTGGAAGCCCCTTGCGTAAGCGAGGGGAGGAGGTCACACATTATTGCGGTATATACCAAGTGTCTAGGTAAGTTCAACAGGAGCTCATTTGTTTATCTGAGTCTTAAAGAGCATCGCGTTCAAGGATCATCGCGTTCAAACTCGGTCCTTCAAGACCCCCTGAACCATTTCTCTAAGCACAACAAGCCTTCTCTCCACTCTTGGATGCCTCTTGAACCAACCTCTGTTTGCTGGGGATGGATGCGGGAGCACAACCGCGGGCTTTCCCTTGAAGCTCACTTCGCCGTAAACCACAGTTTCAGAATAAATAGGCTTAAATAGGTGTTTGTAGTAAGGATAGGGTATGCCAGAACGCCTC
>JBMFMY010000066.1:0-6684 GCA_049970435.1 Candidatus Methanomethylicaceae archaeon | reverse complement strand
GTGAAGCCCAAGCTCTACTACGCATACGATAGGTATGCTGATACATACCTACCTGTGCCTATGTAGAGTGAAACCCTAAGTATTGGTCCGAAAAACTGATTCGCCAAAGGTCTAATGGTGATATCAACTCGTACGAGAGACAACCATTCGAGAGTGAGGCGAAGTCACAGATAAACTGCCCAGGAACCTCTTTGTAGTAGATTTTCCGTCCGTCAGGGTAGAACAAAGCAAAGACAAACTCGCGCCTACCCAGGTTCGGGAGGAGCCCTATTGTGGAGAACGGAGATATGCATTTTCAGGGTCCACAAAGTAGTAGCTCTCCCGCCAGTCTGGATTCTGGGAGGGCGTGTGAATATATTGATTATAATGGATCTGATTCACTTTTTTGAAAAATGTTTTGAATGATTATGTTTTTAATTATCATAATTGTTGAACTTATGGGCCTCATAGCCTATTTTTTACGAATTCTTGTGCTTTTTTCAAGAATTCTTCTGCATTTTTGATGAGCGCCTTCACTTCTTCGTCGCCGAAGACTGCGCCTATTTGATAGTCACTGCTCTCCCTCATCTCAAAAGCTCTCCTAAGATATTCCGCAAATTTTTTTTCCAAAAGTTTTGTCTTCACCATTCGCAATCCGAATTCAGACACCAAGCCCGAGTGTGTCTTTGCGTCGTATCCCAAAACGTTAAGCATAGCCCTTGCTGAGTGGAAAAACGAGTAGTAGGTCCTGTTCACTGCATCTTCAATCATTCCTTTCTCGTAAAGGAGCTTTGCGGCAGAGAGTCTTCTTTCTGCGGCCTCAAGCTCCTCTTTTATGTGGGCCTCTATAGTGTCTTCTCTTTCCTTCATACACAATAATCCCCCTTTTAATTTCATTTATGAAAGGAGAGCTCTCTTGAAAGAGCTCCTCCTCCTTGATAAATTTGAGGGAGACGACCTTTCCATAGTCAAAGAGTATCTTGTTGGCAATAGAAGAGGCAAGCGCAATCAAATCACTGTCGTTAGTTACAATGGCTAGATCTATATCCGAATCAAGTCTGTAATCTCCTCTAGCCAAAGATCCGAAGAGTATGACCTTTGCATTCTTACCCACGGGCTCAAATTCTTTCAATATATCCCTGAGAAACTTCAACATCCCTTAACACTACAAGATTCTTTGCAATTTTATGATATTTAAGCAACGCGCACTACTGATAGCAAGATCTTCACTTGCTAATGGTTGTCGAATTGACAGTATGAAAATTTTTTCATCGATCTCGATTTTTAATCATTTAGGTTAATGGACGAGTTCGGGGTGATCATCGATTTTCCCTTTAAGATAAGCTTCGATAGCCTCTTCTGCCGACTCTAAGGATGTGATTATCGGTTGAATTCCATTCAGCATCATAGACTGATATGCACCAATACCCATCCCGCCACAGATCACTACTTTACAGTCAGAGATTGGAGCTATTATCGCTCTGTGTTTCGATTCTGATCCCATATGATGGCCCCTTGATCCTCCCTCATGGGTCCCATAAAATTGCCCATGTCCAAGTTTAGGGACTAGTTTCTTTTCTTTTATAGCACCTCCTTCCAATTCAACCACTAGGTAATAGGGAGCTCTTCCAAAATGTTTGCTAACGTTTTTTCCGTCATCAGTCACTACGGCAAGTTTCAATTCACTCACATCCTGTTTTACATCATTTTAAATTCAGATAACTGTACAGGGACTAATATATTTTGTGATATATCCACATTTTAAAAGTAAAGGGGGCGGGTATGTTTCAAAATATTTATATATTCGAATATTCGAATACACCAATTTAGGGTGGGAGTTATGATAGGGCTAATATTATGTGTATGTCAAGGGACATGTCCCTCCTTCAAGAAGATGGATATCTTTGAAGTGGTAAATCATTTCAGGAGGGAGAAGAAAGTTGGATTCGTTGCAATACATCCACAGCTTTGTGCAACAGATGGAGACGAGTTTTGGAGGAGGTTTTTGAAAGGGGTTTCTGGCGATGAGATTATTGTCGCTGGCTGTGATCCATTAATGCAGACAAAGATGTTCAAAGACGTATTCAACGAAAACAACTTCGATACATCACGAGTCAAAGGTGTCGATATCAGAAACCTAGACACACAGCAGGCAATCAATGCAATTGAGGCGGTGTTACAGAAATGACGCGTAATTGGTATCCCAAGATAGACTACAGGAAGTGCGAGGGAGACCTCCTCTGTGTAAGTTTCTGCCCACATGGCGTTTACAAAGTCGAAGGCGGAAAACCAAAAGTAGTTGATGCCGAGGCGTGCGTCGAGTTCTGCAGAGGTTGTCAAAAGATTTGCCCATCAGGAGCCATAGATTACGCGGGCGACGATACTTAATTTGCGACCTCCTTCTCTATAGGATGGGTGCTTACTGCGAGTGGGCTGCCTCACGACTAAAGGGAAGAGGCCTCTGTACTTACGCATAAACGCATCAACACTTGAAAGGACACCTGTTTTGTTTAAGCATCCCCTTAACGCTCATGGGCTCATTGCAATGAGCGCTTTTAAAGCCGTTACTCCGTTAACATGCCCCCATTCGAGAGTGTATTTCGAGGTGTCTGTGCACGCAGTCTCTTCCACTTCACCAGCCTTCGTCCGGATTTTTTATCTAGGCCACCCTTCAGAAGCTTTTGGGTGGAAAGAGATGAAGAAGTAGCGTCCTCCCCTCGCTCTCGCGAGGGGCCTTCAGCCTTTCCTTCCCGTTACTCTTCATCCCTCACGGTCTGGAGCCTTCTGCTGGGAGATGACGCTGCACGAGGTCCCAGCGCTCAGCCTTTGCGGCGCTACGTTCCGACACAGATGCTGGTTCGAGGGGCTCATGCCTCCTCCATCCAATGCACCTCGTTAACGCACGGGCTATTGCAGAGCCACCCTTTCTGGCTCGGAAGATCCGGTTTGAGGCTAAGGCAACATTCGGGCGAGAAAATAAGGCTTTCGCGATTCATCCCCACCCTTACGGATGGGGTCTTCTTGCGAGGTAAAGATAAAAAACAAAATGATTATTCACTTAGCCCTACGATTGAAATCAGTTTTCCCCCATTTTTAATTTTTGTTATATTTTCTCATATTGAGAGCGCTATCATTAGCAACCCATTAGATGCGTTAACGGCTTCCTGCACATATTGTGCTTAAAAAATATTAAGTGACCGATCAAGGAACTAGTGTTAGGTAGTGCTTGCCATTATATTCTATCCTGCAAATCTTTCCTTTTGAGATAAGTTGATCAATGATCTGATTTGCATTGAGTTTCCTTTCGGTGAGAATCTCAATCGCGTAATCTTCTTTCAATGGATGGACTGCCATGATCTTTAGGATCCCCTCTAGAGGATCTTCGAATCCTGCGATGCTAAACATCCCTTCCTCTTGGTAATCCAAAACGCTTACCTTAATTCCGAAGTCTTTGAAATGGTCGCGCCACTCCATCACTTTCGAGGATGGTTTTACCCATGGTTCAGCCGGTGGGCGAACCGGCAAGGAGAGGTAAGCTGTTCTTGGCGAGATCTGAGTCAAAATCTCAGCAATTTTTGTAAGATTTTGTTTACCATCGTTAACGCCATTTACTAGCATTGTCTCGGTTATGAAAGTACCACTGAAGATTTTGTTAAACTTTGCAAGATCTTCAAAGACCTTGGATAGAGTTACTCTTGGATGAGGCCTATTGATTCTTCTGTATATCTCTTCGACTGCTGCATCGATCTTTATGGAAACGAGATCTGCCTCCATCAAGTCAGCATAAGCAGATCCTATTACAGATCCGTTAGTTATGACTGCTACCTTATGTGTGACATTTTCTTTTATCCCTTTTATGATGTTACCAAGGTTGATATCTAGAGTCGGCTCACCATCAGGCACAAACGTTATGTAATCTATTCTGCCCCGAAATTCATTTACGGTAGACACAACCTCGCAAATTACTTCATTAGGATCGAAAAATGCCCTCCTATCGATCGTCAAGTTTGTAGTTCTGCCCACTTGGCAATAAATGCAAGAGTAACTACAGTATTTTCTTGGTATGTTATTTACCCCAAGCGAGTTGCCGAGGCGCCTAGACGGGACCGGCCCGAATACATACTTCATTTTATGCTTCTCACTTCACTTTTCGATTTTAGTTTTAGTGTGCTGGATTTATTTTGATTTTTGGTTTTAGCTACAGTTTTGGTTCGGATTCTGGTTCTGGTTTTGGTTTTTTCTTTTGTCTTTCTTTGTAGATTTCAAAAGCCTCGAATATCTGTGGAGAGCGGTCTCCAACTCCACTCTCCCCACATTAAACCTCCTCGAAAATTCGTCCAGATCCGAAATGTTGAGAGATTTCATCGCGTCTTTAACCTTTGGAGTTGGTGGGGGATCAGCTTTCTTCCAAACCAGCCTCATGTCACGCAGAAATACTGATATGGTCACAGGCCCTATCCCCTTGCCCAGCCCCCGCAACCTTTCCTCCAAATCCCTGCTATCGCGAGACTTCTCGTGGAGCTCATTCAGACTCCCTCCGTACTCCTTCAGGAGGTTTTTGCAAATTTCCAGAATTCTGTCCGCGGTGCTGAAATCGTATCTTGTGTAACCGCCTTCGTCAAGTATCTCAACTATCCTGTCCCAGCCAGCCTTAATAAGTGACTCTAGGTCTGTTAAACCGTAGCTCTTGAATAGTCTAAATGTTCTTGTGGTGGTCTCTTCCCTTATGGGTTTTGAGTAAAGAAAAGCTGCCAAAAACCACTCGAAGTAAGCCTTATCGCCCCTTCTCAGGTCTATGGAGAGGGTCTCGGAATAAGGTCGACCTTGCTCCTTGACGAAATTAAGAAAATCGTGGATTTCGAACGTAGTAGACACCATTACCATCAATTTTTACTTTTATGATCCTCCTGATTGCTCATTTTCGTGTTTCTTCAGGTATCTATTCTTAGCCTCGTTGGTCAGTTTCTCAACGATCTCATCTATTGCTCTCTTGAAACCTTCAACATCGTACATGACAAGGAACTTCTTGGAGTCCACGAATGCTTTTAGTTCTTTGAGGAAAGGATCTTGGGATAGCGATCCTCCATAGTCAAGAAGGTCTATCAACCTGCTCAATGCGTCAAGTAGTCTGAACGGCCCGTATAAAGGAGGCTCATTGATACATCCTTGAGCGCTGGTTGCCAGGAAGAGGGCCAATTCAAAGAGATAGTCATTGCCTGTGGGTTTGACCTTATCCATAGTCTTCACATCCCTTTTTTCAAACCTCTCTCCATATATGTTCAGATAAGCAACCTTCTCAAGCGGCTCTCTTGGAGGTGGCTTTGGGGTGTTGTTCGGGTAGCCCACGACAACAATCAGCTCCGGCTCAACGCCATCGGGAATGTTAAGGAGTGTCTTTACTGCGAGGTGTGAGAAGGATTTTACAATGCAGGTTCCAAGCCCTAATGCGTGTGCCGCGAGGGTGATGTTAACTGCTGCCATCGAACAGTCAGCAATCGCAAGGTAGTCCCTTGCAAGAGTCCCGCCCACTCTGAATGAGTGATCCCTGTCTGAACATATGACTATGGCTAATGGCGCATCACCAAGGTAGCCTGGGGAGACCTTCTTTATGAGGTCCAACATTACTCTATCCCTAACCACTATGAACCTCCAGGGCTGTATGTTCCCGCCTGTGGGTGCCATTATTGCGGCATTGAGTATTTTCTCGACGAGCTCGTTTGGCACGAGATCTTCTTTGTAACTCCTTATGCTCCTGCGCGTCATTATAGCCTCGATCGCGTCCATACGAAGCCACCAGTTCGATTTCTTCTATAATCTATTCTCCGTGAAGTTTATTAGCTCTGCCTTAGAATTCAGTTCTATTCTTCGGTGTCTCATATGATAAAGCTCTTCACGAGTGAAGGATGTGTAAACTGCAGATCTACGAAAAAGTTGCTACAGAGATTGCTTCAGGAGTTCGGCTCATCTTATGAAAATGAGGTGCTAGAGTTGGATATCAAAGATCCGGACGCTTTGGCAGAACTTTTGATGCTGAACACTGAATATGTTCCGACAGTCATAATAGGAGAAGTTATATTGACAGGAAAAGATGTAACTGATGAAGGAAAGATACGGGCAGCACTCACTCGCAGTTTAAAAAATGCGCCCAGCAATCGGTGATCTTTGCATCGAAATTTAGCGTCTATTAGCCAGGTATCAATGATTTTGTCAATTCTTCTCGACGAGGCTGTACTCGGTTCTTTTTCGGTTCTTTTAAGGTAAAAAATAAAAATAAAAATAAATACCAAAACCCGATAGTAGAGTAGTCAGCGGGCCGGTCGTCTAGCTTGGTTAGGATACCGCCCTGACACGGCGGTGGTCTCCGGTTCGAGTCCGGACCGGCCCACCACCTTTTTTTTGGTTCTGTCCTTTGTATATACGCAGCCCTGTAAATTATTTTGGGTGAGTGTTATTGACCATGCGGGCAAAGTATGGGTACCTCTTAGAAGACCGCAGCATCAGGAGCTGGTACGAGAGCGTTGCGAGGGGCTCCAGGGTCACAGCAGAGGTGTAACTGCGGAGGCTGGGCAGCGTGTGCGAGCGCATCAGGCTCATTCCCAAAAGACTCGTCGAGGCGGACGAGGGGCTACGAAACTGCTTCTAGCTAGCGTTAAGTTTATTAACTAGCGTATGTTTTGATAATCTTGATGCCGGAGAAGCTTTACA
>JBMFMY010000065.1:0-6701 GCA_049970435.1 Candidatus Methanomethylicaceae archaeon | reverse complement strand
ACTATGTTTTTGTTCCTCGGATGGCCGCAGTGCATTAGGCCGTTGAAGCAGACCTCGTTGCCGTTTATCTTCGGTCTGCCGGTCCCGGAACCGCCAGCCAGCTTTATGTCTAGCCGCCTGAATAGTGGAAGGAGTCTCCTGAAGTCTACGACTATCTCATGAAACTTTTCCTTCGGGATTTCCTTAGGTCTGTACCAGTAGTGCGTGTATCCCATTTTGTACCCCCAAGAAAAGAAAAAAAAGTGGTAGAAATATTGGTGGGCTATCCAGGTGAGCTATCCACAGGCTTTAGCCGTGGAGTAGCTCACGCGTTGAAGAGGCTCTTCAGCGCCCTGCTCACCACATCTTCTAGATCCCACTCCCCGAAGAGCTCCTTGGTAACCATGGGTCTCTGGTAGTACTTGGCCTCGCAGACAGCCTTCAAAGGCTTTAGTACCTTCTCGTTTACCTCCTTCAGTCCAAGATCTTCGCAGATCTCCATAAGCTTCTCCACCTTCTTCACTGCGTTCTTTACCTTTCCTTTTGTCCCCAGACCCCTTGTCAGTTCAACAATCCTACTGTTCACCTCTGAGATTGCATTGAGTGTGTACTCACGCCGCTTCCTCTCGATCTGCTTCTTAAGGATCTCCAGGCCTTTGAGGGCCTCTGCCCTCTTCATCTTTGCATAGACCTCATCAGAGCTGATACTGTAACCAAAGTCTACGGGCAGGACGTCAATAAAGTACCTCCCAACGGAGAACCCTGCCCGATCCAGGACAGTTGGATCGATCTTGTACTTGTAGAGTATCTGCTTAATCTTCATATAGTCGTCGGACTGTCTGAACCCCTCAAGCTCCCTCTTCAGTGGTTCGATGATCTCCTCGTTTGTGCGCTCAACTGCCTCGACGAATGAGGGCGCTAGGTGCTTCGGTAAAAGGCGGAGCTTCCGCGTCCCGATGGTCTCGAGGACTAAGGAGTTATCATCCAGCAGGTTGTATAGGTATGCCCGCGTGTTCTTCAGGATGTTTTGGAACCTCGATGGAAACGGGCTGAAGGTTAGCCGCCTCCGCCTCTCCTCGGCTGAGATCCTGCGGTACTTTGCACGCAACCCGCGCCCCCTCACCAGCCACGACCTAGCACTATACTTCTCGTCTATTTCCGAAAGGTGGTCCTCAAGCTCGGTCACAAGATCCTTGTACTCTGACCATGTTAGGTGGCTGCAATCTACATCGACCTCTAGGTTGCTCTCGGAGACAGTGTTCAGATCCACGATAAAACCGCTCAAGGTCACAATATCACCTCCAAAAAAAGGTTATCCCTTTATGTTCTTTGTTATTTCCCGCAAGAGGCACTCTTCCCTTATCTGCTTTATCTCATCGCTTTTAAGATCTGTAAAGAGTTGCGGTACTAATGCCAGGAGGCCGTCGATCACCTTAAAGTTTCTCTGTCTCTTCACCCACCTTCTAATAAATGCAAGGATCTCTTCGCGCTTATATCCTTGGACGTAGCTCCACGCCAGCTTTTGGGAATAAGACCACAAACGCTCTATTGACTTGAACTCAGCACAATCCTTTGCCTTTTTAAGTGCCATAATGTGGAAAGGACTGTAGCGCACCGCTTGTCTCTCCCACCTCTGGTGGGTTGGGCAGAAGGCTATGTATAGGTGGGAGTTGCCGTAAAACCTTTCAACCTTGACGAACTGCTTCTTTTCTGTACCGAGCCTCTTGTATTCGTGCCACTCAACGATCCGCCCATCCGATGGACAGTACCAAAGGGCTATGCCGTACTTATAACCATACCCACAATGTCTTCTGTACTCCATAACACTCCTCCAAAAGAGGAGAAGGGGGTTATTTGTCGTGGTTGACTTTCAATCTGACAGAGTGCCATCGCGGAAAACCAACCTCTCTGTGCGTGCTTGCCAACACTGCAACGCTACTTTTAGCGGCTACGTCAGCCAACAGTTTCTGAGTTTCAGCATTATCCCAATCCCGTATGTCCATGTCGCTGAACAGGATAACTATGTCTTTTGGACGCATCCTCCTTAATGTCTTCTCAAGAGCTCCTTTAATGACAGTTCCTCCCCCGCCCCTCAGTTGCTCAGCAACTTTATTGATCACTTGGCTTTGGCTTCGCGCCTCAATGACATCGTATGCTTGAGCGTCAAAACATACAACGTTTACTGGAGACTGCTTGGCAATAGCATATATTTCTGTTAAGAACTGTGTGAGTTCCTCTTCTGATATGGAACTCGACGTGTCAACCAAACAAAAGACATGGGGAATCGTATAACGCTTAATCCCAGGGAATGAGTTGCCCTTTCGCGACAAACGTCTCCATGTAGAGACAACAGTCTTGCCCATGCCGTCCTTGTAAGCCTGCCTCAATAGGCACCGCCAGTCAACCTCGCTTTTCAACAGCCTGTCCACAAGCCTCTTCAGTCCGTCGGGAACCTTGCCCACGGCCTTTTGAGCACTATAGGCTTTTGTTATTGCGTCTTTCCATTTTTCATCTACATCTTCGCCCTCATCGCCTTCGTATATGTTTGGGTCCCCTTCTTGAAGAACCTCGCCTTCAAGTTCACCTGCGCCTTCACCAGAGACGTCGACAACGCAGAGGTCGGTTGGAAGCTGAAGTTGTTGCCAAGGAATGAGCTTGTAAAGTTCCTCCTTAGACATACTCTTTAGGTCATCATAGCTAATGTAGTCACTGAGCTTACCCCAAATCCACCGAAGCGTTACAACGAACCCTTCAAGCTTACTAGGCAACTTAAGGAATTCCTCTTGGAGGCTGTTATTAACCCCGTCCGCAACGATGTTCCAGAAGTAGGGATTGCGTTCGCCCCTCCGCTTAAGGTCTCTGAAAGCCACATGCATTGTTTCATGCGCCAGCACCCACGCCTTCGAAGCATGATCAAGCCTACACCAGAAATCAGGGTTGATAACCATTATTCCGCGTATGTTAACGCCGGCTGTGGGGACACTTCTGCTTAGAACAATTCTAACCCTTCTGAGTAGACTGCTGATAAACGGTGCTACAACAGTTATAGCCGATGACAACTTGTCATATTCCCTGCGAACATCCTCAATGCTCATCATATTTCCTCCAAAAAAAGGTTTAGGTAGCGATGGACTCCTTGATCCCTAAAGCGATCTCGCTGAGCGCATCCTTGTATTCTGGATTGTGGTTGAACAGTTGCCTGAGGAAATCTACAAGTCTCTTCTTCTGCATGCTCATACAGGCTAACACCAGAAACTCCTTGCGTTCAAAGGACATCTTGTCAACAAGCTTGAAAGCCTTAGCAAAGTTGGCGTGCTGATTGATCCAGTTACCGAGTAGAACTGCAACCATGTATTTAGCGTCAAACCCAAGCTCATCGAAAAGCTCAGGTCTAGCTATCAGCTCATCAATGTCCACATTAACGTCCAAGAACGCTAAGAACTTAGTGCCAACCTCGTAGCCGACCAGCCCCTTAACAGTATAGGGGTCACTAACACCTTTAGCCATTAGCGTTGCCAAGTAAGTCCATGTCCGAGGAACAGGATACGCATCAAGAGTTTCCGTTGATTTTGGAACTCTAATGAGATATTGTTCATCTTCAAATCGCCTCAAGAATGCATAGCACCGCTTGTCCCAGTCGTCATATGTTTTGTTCATCCAGTCCGCCCATTCATCTACGGTGGGCGGATCAATGTCGATGACTATCATCCTGCTGATGAGTGGTGTTGGCAACATTGAGGCAACAGCCGAGTGCTCAGGTCTATTTCCGCAGGCGACTATGAAAACGTCGTCGTGGAACCTGACGTATCCTGCCTTCCTGTCGAAGAGAATTTTGTACGCCGCAGTGATTACATCGGGGCGCTGAACGTTCGTAAGCTCGTCCAGAAGCAACAGCCCCGCCGTTTTGCTTAAGCATCTAGCCCACAGCAAAGGTGAGAACCTAGTAGATCCATCGGTTTCCCTCGGAACTCCTATTAAATCGCTTGGCTCAACTTCTGTGAGGCGAAAGTCGTTGAATACAAAATACCTCTCAGGCTCAGCCAGAATCTTTTGTGCTTCATCGTCATTGTAATCAATGAACTGCTTGCCCATCGACTCTGCAATACGCTTCGCAAGGCTCCAGCAAGTCATCGATTTCCCGATGCCTGGAGGACCCAACAACAACACTGCTGGTCTCATATGATTGATCGCTCCAGTCTTGTAGATCTGCAACAGATAATTTTCCAGCTTTGAAACCTTCATTTGTTTATCCTCCAAAAAAAGGGTGATTGCTAAGATTCATTTTCCTTTAGGTTGTTGGCTATTTTCCACGGCTTCACCGTTGAGCTCATCTTCTCCATTACTTTCTCGTTGTGTTCCCTTACTGCTGAAATCTGCTGATCTGCCATTTTGAAGAGCTTCACGATGTAGCTTATAATGTCCTCGAATATGGATATCTTAGACTCTCCGCTGATCTCTCTGTGTTCCGGCTCCCCCTCCCCCTCTTTATAGAGGAGCAGAATCCATGGGTAGCTGGTCCTAATCCCTATTGCGTTTATAGTCATCGAGCTTATCTTGATCCTTTGGTCGTTGTCGCCCCGTCTGCTAGTGTGGCAGTAATACTCAAACACCTCCGTTCTTGGGATATCAAGTTTTATCAAGATATCATCGTATGGCCTTAGTGCTTTTGCTAAATCCACCAGCTCGCAAAACTCCATCTTTATCGGCTTTCTAACCCAAGGCTTTAGCCTATCACCGTACTCCCTGATATACTTGAAAAAACTATCAGAAGAATTGAGGTATGAGCCGTACCTTTGGCCACCGAACTTTATCCTTATCCACTCCCCTAAGCAGAGCGTATAAGAGTCAAGATAGCATACCTCTCTGTGTTCATGGGATAGGGGCTTCAAAGTCATGAAGCAGTCCTTAACAAAGTCTTCCATGTTCTTCTGTAAGCCACGCGTGTCGATTTTCGGAACCGTTTGCAGAACATAGTCGTATAGCGGCTTGATTAGTCGGACTCCATTAATGATGATTCCCATTGCATTTAAACCTCCAAAATGGGGGGCTACACTAGTTCAACGTTGATGGTGTATTCTTTGCGCTCCCAGCCCATGTCATCATAATATGTGCCAAGCTCCTTATCCAGCCCCGTCTCCTCAAGGATTCTCCAAACCCTTTCAGTAACTTTATTCCGAGTATCTATGCATAATCGGCAACGCCAATCGCATTTCCCATTATGAGGCTTTTTAACCTTGACTTTTATGCTGACCCAGCCGTAAGCAGTTCCCCTGTCCCCCCTAACGCTTACGTTTCCATGTCCAAACTCAGCTACCAACGCCTTCTTGATGAGCTTGTTCCTCCTTGCGACACTTCCGCCGCTTAGCTTAAGGGCTTCAGCTATCCTCTCAGCGTCGATGTTCACCATTACAATCCTCCAAAAGAAGCTGGATTGTCATCTCCCCAGCTTCATAGCCAAAATAATAGGCGCTGAAACCTCCTCCCCAACGATTAACGGCAGAAAAACCTCGATTATGCTCTTGATGGCTTCCTCGCCGCTATAAGTGCCCAGCTGGTATTTTAGGAAGCATTTAGGATGCCAGTAGTAGATGTTTGGATTACAGTAGTATTCACCGCCCAAGTACCAGAACCTCTTCTCGCCTTTAGCGATTTTCTGCTTGCATCCTCTGCAACGCGCCCTACCATTAGAAATGTCGACACCGACCATAACGAACCCCTATTCTAACTAGCTTTCAGAAAGTTCATGGCGTCCAATTCGTTACGAAAAAGAATTGTATTACATTTTGGACAACGATACTCAACTGTTTTGTAGTCAACATCATTGAATCCATAGTCAATATACATGCATTGCCCATGATCGTCTATGCAAAAATCGGCACAAATCAACTTCTTTGCATGGTAGTGTAAGTGGAGCACTTCAGCTCCACACACTGGACATCTCGGGGGCTTAAGCCTGTTGGCAATAACCTCAACTTCGTCCATCCTTTGAACCTCCAAAAAACTTTAGTCGCTGATTGGAATTCCTTTAAGGGAAAGCGCTATCAGTAAAGGCTGTGCTACCTCATCCCCGAAAAGCCTCGGAAGCATGATGCTGAGCAGGTCTGCGACAAAATCTTTGTTCCTCTTCAACCAGCACTCAAAATGGTAGTGGTAAGGATAGATCCCGGAGCCCATGTATCCGCCAACACGAACCTCTCCTTTCTTGATAGGTAACTTGCATAGAGGACATGTGGCTCGACTGGATGGGCTTTTCTCAATCCAAACGCTCATTTTCAACCCCCAAAATGGGGAAAAATGAGAGTATAATCAGTTTTTCTGTTTCTTTTCAATTACCTGTTCTTTGAAGTCCGCTATAGCTCTTAACTCTTCAGGCGTAAAATGGTCGAAGCTTATGTACGTTGTAAGGCCGATGTTGTTTACTATGAGATAGCCATCCCTGATTACTTCGTCGCCAAGTAACAACGACATGAGTATTTGATGCAGTTGTTTCCGTCTTGGGGAATTGCTTACATCTATCTGCATACGCATACCCCGTTCGTAGAATACCTATAAGGGCTTGAAACAAAAATGGAAACATATGTTGAAAAATATGATTTTCAGTTCGTAGAATACCTATAAGGGCTTGAAACTCATTTTTATGCCTGACATAACAAATAATAAGAAAAAGTTCGTAGAATACCTATAAGGGCTTGAAACTATGTATTTGCCATTAACGAAACTTT
>JBMFMY010000064.1:0-6721 GCA_049970435.1 Candidatus Methanomethylicaceae archaeon | reverse complement strand
CATAGAGGTTGGGGAATGAGGCCTTCATCCTGGATAGCTCGGCCACACCCTCCTTAGTTGACATGTGAACGATGTAGAGATTTCCACCTGCGGCTGCAGCCAGCGCCAGGCCCCTGTGTACGGCCTCGGCCTCCACAAAGTTGGGTCGGCTCTTTGCGTGGTACTCTGCCGACAATTTTCCCGAGGAGACGTACCTCTCTATGAGAAGTTCAAGCACGGAGTTGTTCTCTGCGTGGAGCTGAACCAAGAAGCCCAGCTTTCTGCTCTCCTCGAGCATTCTGAATATCCTGCCATCATCGCTCATGAGACCCTCCTTTCTGTATGGCATGAAGAGTTTGAAGCTTGAGACACCAGCCTCCAGTACCTTCGGTATCTCTTTTACAAGGTCTTCAGTGAGGTTCGTTACGGCCACATGAATCCCATAGTCTATGACTACCTTGGGGTCAGCTTTACCCCTCCAGAGGGATATGGTGTCCAAGAAGGTTTTGTCCTTTGGTTGAATCGCAAAATCCAAAATTGTAGTTATTCCACCAAATGCGGCGGCGATCGTTCCGTACTCGAAGTCGTCTACGGTAGTTGTGCCCATAAAGGGCATCTCCATGTGAGTGTGGGCGTCGATGCCGCCCGGCATGACATACATCCCTGAGGCGTCAACAACCTCCTCTGCTTTTTCTGAGATCTTTGAAGCGATGGATACTATCTTGCCATCCTTAACGCCTATATCTGCCTTAAATGTGTCTTTTGGGGTGACAATTGTCCCGTTCTTTATCAATAAGTCCATTATTAGGCCTCCTATATAATATGGAAAAAAGGAGTGTTTAAACTCTTGTCTATTTGGTCACTTTCTTCCATGTCACGCAGCCAGGCACAGGACATAGGAGAGTGCACAGAGCGCAGGCATCACATTTCTCCTCGTCGACCTCGGCAGCCTTCCCTTGCTCGAACTTGATGGCTTGGTAGCCTCCATCTCGGCATCCAACATAGCATAGCCCGCATTTTATGCAAAGGTCTTTGTTGATGTTTGCGACGACTGTGTAGTCCTTATTGAGTTTGGACCAAGCAGTTAGTCGTGGCAGGGTCTTTCCGATGATCTCGTTGACTGACGAGAAGCCCTTGTCAGCGAGGTAGTTTGTGAGACCATCTACGAAGTCTGAGATGATCCTGTAGCCCCTCCACATGACAGCGGTGCAAACCTGGACACATCCCGCGCCCACCAGGAGGTACTCCACGGCGTCCTTCCAAGTAGTTATTCCGCCTATTCCGGATACGGGGATGTTTGTTGCCTGTGCGATCTGGGCTACGCACCTCAGCCCAATAGGCTTGACGCCGGGTCCTGATAGTCCGCCGAAGGTGCTCATGCCATCCACTGTGGGCATCGGCTCGAAGGTGTCTATGTTTATTCCTATCAGCCCGAGCACGGTGTTTATCGCAGATATGGCGTCGGCACCCGCCCCTTCGGCAGCGCTTGCGGTGTAGGCTATGTCGGTGACGTTGGGGGTTAGCTTGACCATCACTGGAACGCAGGATCCGCGCTTTGCTGCTTTTGTCAGCTTTTCTATGAGTTCGGCCCTCTGTCCTATGAAGGCGCCCATACCCCTCTCGGGCATCCCGTGTGGACAACCAAAGTTGAGCTCTATCATGTCAACGCCGGCTTCGCTCACGACCCTTGCCAGCTCTTCCCAGTCCTCCTCCTTACACTCTGCCATTATGCTCCCAATGAGAGCCTTTTCAGGGAACTTCTTCTTGATCTCCTTGATCTCCTTAACCCATGTGCCGAGAGGCCTTTTGGAAACCTCCTCTATGTTCTCGAATAAAATCATCTGCTTGTTCTCGAAGCTCATTACGCCAAACCTGTTCTTGAGGTCGTAGACGGGCGTCTTGTCGGGTTTTATCGTCTTTGTGACCGCACCGGCCCAGCCCTCTTCGAACGCCCTCATTATCATCTCGCCTGTGCATGTAGGGGGTGCTGACGAGAGGAGAAAAGGGTTCTCCAGCTCAAGATTACAGAATTTTACGGACAGATCAGGTTTTGAAACCATATTCTATCACTCCCAAACTCCTATTTCTTTGGACTTTTACCTCCAGAGAGGAACTTGTCGATGGCAGCCGCGGCTTTCTTGCCCTCGGCCACAGCCTCAACAACAGTCTCACCACCGTTGACAGCGTCGCCTCCAGCGAATATCCCCTTAATCGATGTTGAAAAGTTCTCGTCCACGACGATCAGACCCTTCTCGGTCTTGATGTCATAGGACTTCAAAAGATCTTCATCCGGTTTCTGCCCGACAGCAACTATTACCGAATCAACATCAAGGCGGAACTCTGATCCCTTTATGGGTCGGACTCCCCTCCTTCCGGAGGAGTCGGGCTCTGTGAGCTCCATCTTCACACACTCTAATGCTTTAACGCTCTTGTCACCGATTATCCGGACTGGGCTTGTAAGAAGCATGAACTCAACGCCCTCCTCTCTAGCTTGATTTCTGCCATACGGTACAGCTGGCATCTCAGCCAAGGATCTCCTGTAGAGTATGTAGACCCTTTCAGCGCCAAGCCTAACGGAGGCGCATGCTGCCTCAATTGCTGTGTCTCCGCCTCCCACGACAGCAACGCGTTTTCCCTTCAGGTCGGGCGCCTTCCCTTCTCCCATTAGCCACTTAGCCACAGAGGAAAGAAACTCCTGGGCAGGGTAGACGCCCTTGAGATCCTCGCCGGGTATTCCAAGCTTTTGGGACTTTGTAGCACCGACACCTACAAACACAGCGTCGTATTCGTTTAGTAAGGATTTTAGATCTGTGATCTTCTTGTTTGTCACAAAGTTTATGCCGTACGCCTTTATGTTCTCGATCTCGGACTCTGGGACAGACCAGTCTACCTTCCATGGAAGGATACCATAGAAGAGGAGACCTCCAGGTCTCGGGTTTGACTCGAAGACTGTTACACTGTAACCCATTCTAGCCAGCTCATAAGCAGCGGACAGACCGGCTGGACCTGCACCGACAACCGCGACTTTCTTGTTCTTGGGGCGTGCTTTCGGGAACTTCACGAGCCCTTTAAGGCGCTCCTTCTCGAAGGCAAATCTTTGGAGCATTGAGATCGCTACGGGCTCCTCGTTGAGGTTTCTCCTGACACACTTTGATTCGCAGAGTCGCTCCACAGGGCACACATACCCGCATTCCCCTCCGAGTACGTTGCTCTCACGGATAACCTTGGCTGCTCCGTAAAAATTACCAGTTTTTATCCTGTAAATGAACTCAGGGATATTGATCCCAGTGGGACAAGCTGAGACACAGGGGGCATCGAAGCACATTAAGCATCTGGACGCCTCGTATAAGGCAAGCCTGTCATCGAGATTGGAGACGTAGGGTACGAAGCCGGCAATCCTCTCTTGTGGAGGAATTGTTTTAGTATGGACTCTACCAGACATAAAATTCGCTCCTGAGAGGATTAATGGTTAATAAGGAGGTTTTAATTAAGGCTTTCGTGATAGAATTATGGATCTTTTGGTGAATGGGAAGTTAAAAGGGATAATTTTCGACCTTGACGGCACATTAGTTGACTCTGTAGATTCTATATGGAGGGCTGCTGACCACGTTATGAGGATTAACGGTTACAGGGGTGTGGGGCGTAGCAATGTAGTGGAGGTCATGGGTATGACGATCTTCGACCTGTTTTTGAAGGTCGAGCCAAGACTTTCCCAAGAGGAGCAGATCAAGCTCTTCGAGGATTACAGGAGGCTCTACATGGATTTCATATCTTACACCAAGCTGATTCCAGGGACAAAGGAGACGCTAGTGGCACTCAGTTGCAAGGGATTGAAGATGGCAGTAGTCACAACCAAAAGCAGGGAGAACGCTGAGAAGATACTATCATTTTTCGGCTTGAGGGGCTACTTTGATTCGGTTGTGGGATTCGAGGATGTTGTTGAACATAAGCCTTCTAAGGAGCCCATAGTTAAGGCTGCGAAGGAGCTGGGACTGGATGCGACGGAGCTGATGGTGGTGGGAGACACCGAGGTGGACATAAGATCAGGCAAAGAGGCAGGAGCGCTGACAGTAGCCGTAAAGACTGGGGTGACGTCAATAGAAAAGATCTTGGCGGAGAGTCCAGACTTTCTGGTGGAGGACATCTCTGCTATACCTGGCATTTTGGAGCGTTACGGGCTCATAGAACGAAGAAGAAGAGAGAAAAATTGAAAGTTCTGGGCATAAATTGATTCTGAGTTATTACTTCTATCTTGTCAGAGACCTCACTTGATTTTAAGGTGTAGGCAGAGGTAGAGGCTAGAGTGAGACTAGTATCTCATGCTCTTCAGGGCTTCATCGAATGCGTCTATTGAAAGGTCAATATGTTCCTTTGTCAGGACGAGGGGTGGTTCAATCCTGATTACGTTGCCTTCAAGTCCCCCTAGCCCAACGAGGATCTTCCTCTTCCAGCATTCTTGTAGGAAGCGCAGGGCCTCTTCTCTCGCAGGGGTCTTAGTAGATCTGTCCTTAACAAGCTCTATCCCGATGAAGAGCCCTATGCCCCGAACATCCCCTATGATCTCATACTTCTCCTGCAAGGACTCCAGTCTGTTCTTGAAGTAGGAACCATTTTCCCTTACTCTCTCCATGAGTCCACTAGTGAGCTCGTCTAGTACCGCCTGTGCGGCAGCGCATGCCAGCGCATTTCCGCCGAGCGTTGAATAGTGCTCCCCTGGTCTGAGGAGAGAGTCCAGCTCTTCTTTGTAGATGGTGACGCCAAGAGGAAGGCCATTGGCTATGGCTTTTGATGTGGTCATAACGTCAGGTATCACTCCGTAGTATTCTATGCCCCAAAGCTTGCCCGTCCGCCCGTTTCCAGACTGGACCTCGTCTGCTATGAAGAGTATTGAGTATTTGTCCAACACTTGTTTGACCTCTTTGAAATAATCGAGAGGTGGTATGATCATCCCCCCGTTCGCCAGCATGGGCTCTGCCAACAGAGCAGCGATGGAGTCGCCACCCACTTCGCATTTTATAACGTCTTCCATGTACTTCACACAGGCGTAGCCGCACTCAGGGCAACTTTTGTGTCCAAGTGGGCACCTGTAGCAGTAGGGATCAGGGGAGAAGACCACCGGTGCGAAGGGCCCAAGTCCAACCTTCCAGTTAGACTGCCCAAGGGCGCTCATGGCATAAAAAGTCCTGCCGTGGAAGGATCTGTGGAGGGCCATTATATAGGGTCTCTTCTTGACGCGCTTAACTAGAGAGATAGCAGTCTCGTTGGCCTCAGAGCCGCTGTTGGTGAAGAATGACTTTGTGAGAGCTCCTCCGGGGGATAGCTCAGCAAGTCTCTTGGCAAGTTTTGCGGTGTAATCAAGATAGTAGAGGGAGGAGGTGTGGAAGAATTTGCGCATTTGCTCCTCCACTGCTTTGACCACTCTGGGGTTGGACCATCCAACATTGACTATGGAGACCCCGGCGTATAGGTCTATGTAGGCTTCTCCATCGATGGAGTAAACGATGTCATCCACAGCTCTTTCGGGGGCTAAGGGGTAGTAGCGCCTGTACATGCGCGAGAGGTACCGCTCCGAGAGTTCAATGATCTCTTTCGAGCTCATAGGACCACTCATGGAAAAAAATAATGTGAAGGTTACTTGGGAGGTGCGTTGACTGCGATTAGCCAGAGAGGAGTCTTACCAATGTTCTTTAGGGAGTGCGGCACATTTGGTGGAAAGACCAGGGCGTTCCCAGCCTTGACCTTGTACTCCTCGTTTCCTATAGTGACAAGCGCCCTTCCCTTCAGTATGTAGTAAGCCTGCTCGAATGGATGAGTGTGAGGATCGGCCCTCCCGCCCACCTCAAACTCGGACCTGAACATTGAGAGGTTCTTGCACCCTACATTTGCCTCCTCAAGCAGGACTCTTGTAATGCAACCAAAATGTAGAGGGGGCACAAATGTGCGTGCTTCTTTTGGATCTATAACGCGTTTCGTCATTTAATCACCTTGGAGTATATCCGCTTCAAAGGCTTAAATAAATGTTGGCACGAAGGATTAGGATTATCATTTTGGAGAAAGCGAGGGCGCGGGTTTTCATGATATCTAGAGCATTATAAAGGCATAAGTGCCCTGATGTTAGAGTATGTGATCATTTGAATGTCTCTGCCACTGATCCCAGCCCGGTCTAGATAATGGGCAACTCTAGGTATAGCAAGCGGGTCTGATGCTTTGTTTCCGATGTCACTGTTCAGAACTATCCCCTCGGGACCGTGTTTAACTATTACATCGTGTACGTCCTTCGCCGTGAGTTTGCCAGGCTGTACAGTTAAGCCGACATTTGCGCCTATGGATCTGACCTTCTCAACAAGATCTGGTGTGAGGTGATCTATTATGACCCTGGCAGGATCTACATTCTCGGATTCGATGATCGAAAGGAGCTTTTCGAGGATCTTCTGTTTGTTGTTTCTCGGCGTATGCATTATCATAGGAACTGTGTACTCGTTGGCGATGCGTATCTGCTGGGTCAGCACATATTCCTCCTCTTGGCTACCAGTGTCCAAGCCAACCTCACCCAGCGCCGAGGCCTTCTCGTTGTCTAAGAGCGCGAGGATGTGATCAATGACAGCCTTGACGTCCTCCTCAGGTATGGATCTGGGATGTATACCCACCGCGACTCTCGAGCTGATTCCGTATGAGCTGAGCCTGAAAGGTTCCTCCTCGATAACCCAGCGAAAGAGGTCGCGCATCGTCGAAAAGCCGGAAG
>JBMFMY010000063.1:0-6833 GCA_049970435.1 Candidatus Methanomethylicaceae archaeon | reverse complement strand
TTATGCCGCCAGCCACAGCCACCGGGATCTTCACGGACTTCACGAGGTTCTCCACGAGTGCAGTCTTTTGATCAACCTCGCGCTCCCTGGTCTGTGCGCTGATGCCTACATGCATGCACACAATGTCCACGCCGAGCTTCTCCACTTCAATAGCTCTGCTTATGGGATCTTTCAGGTTCATTAGGTCAACCATCACCTTTATGCCGTACTTCCTTGCTGCACCCACGGCGTCCTTTATGGTGTAGTCGTCTGTTGCGCCCATAACCGTAACTATGTCGGCTCCGTTCTCCACTGCCAGCTCTGTCTCTAGCCATCCTGTGTCGAAGGTCTTCAGGTCAGCTATTATGGTTGCGTTCGGACATATCCGTCGGAACTCCTTCACTGCTCTAAGGCCTTCGGACTTTATCAGTGGTGTCCCCGCCTCTATTATGTCCGCGCCCCCGCGGTACGAAGCTTCGGCTATTGGTAATGCATCTTTCAGATACCGCTCATCCACCGCAACCTGGAGTTTTGGACCCTCATAAAGCGGCTTAAGACCCAACTGAGTCACCTTCTTGTCTGTGGGTATACCGTTGTAGTCCCAACCTCTTACAGCATAATACTCATTTAATAACCTATCCATGTCGATGGTCTCGCCTTTAGCGGGTCCCTCGGGCATCGGTACCTCGAGCAGACGCCTCGGGAGGTAGTCATCCTTCCGAGAGAAGCCCTCCCTAACATTGAAGAGGCGCTCAATGTTGTAGATCCTCTCTCCAATCTTGTAAAACTCCTCGCGATCCACATAGAATCCAGTAGCCGTTGTGAGTAGCCGAGCGTAGAAGTCCGGCTCGAACAGAAGTGTTGAGAAGAGTGCGAGGGTTGTGTACTTGCAGAGGACGAGTGAGTCAAGAACTGCAAAGACGTCCTGCATCACCTTCGTCAGTGCGGCTTTATTGTCGTATGCATTCGGGTTCAGGTATCTGGGAACGCTCAGGATCTCAGGAGCGATCATGAAAGCCCTGAGGTGGCATCCTCCCCTGTTTGACGTTGCGTAAGCCAGAGCCATTCCCTTTGCACCTCTCGGGTCGTAGGCGGGTAGCTCGAGCCCCTTGACATGGAAGGCGTATTCCTCACCGCCGAGCTTCGCGGCAGCGCTCTTTGTGCCCTCAGCAAGGAGGTCGCCTATACCCTGCCTGTAGGCTGTCATAGTTATGAGTTTCTGGAGAGCCTCGGTGTTGCCGAACTTTGGAGCAAATCCTATGTCCTCGAGCTTAACCTTGCCGTTCTCAAAGCATGCCATCAGAAATCCAATAGCCTGGCCCATGGATATTGTGTCGATGCCATACCGGTTGCACATGTCATTTGCCAGGGCGATCGCCTCAATGTCACTGATCCCACAGTTCGGTCCAAGAGACCATATGGTTTCGTACTCAGGACCCTCTGTCTCTATGGTCTCCCCTGTCGGCGCCCTCACCTTGGTAACTCTGCCGCACATTATGGGACACGCGAAGCATCCCTTCTTTCCTTTGAGGATCGTCTTAGCCATATACTCCCCGCTAACCTTCTCAGCATCCTCAAAAACGCCAGTGGAGTAGTTCCTGACGGGGAATATGCCAGCTTTGTTTATAATGTGCACCAAAACTGCGGTTCCATAACGACCCATGCCGTCGCCAGTGATGGGGTGCCCTTTTATGACCTCTAT
Organism: Candidatus Methanomethylicaceae archaeon; assembly: GCA_049970435.1. Taxonomy (GTDB): domain Archaea; phylum Thermoproteota; class Methanomethylicia; order Methanomethylicales; family Methanomethylicaceae; genus JBMFMY01. Next base: position 5,152 of record JBMFMY010000063.1, on the reverse strand, counting down.
GGAGTGCCTGACCTCCTTCATGAAGGCGTAGCGGTTGGCGAGCGGGATCTCGGCTGAGCCTTTAACCACTATGGCTTTGAGCTTTTTTGAGCCCATAACTGCACCCACCCCACCCCTGGCGGCGGTCCTGTGCTTCTCGTTCATGATCGCTGCGATCTTAACAAGACGCTCTCCAGCTGGACCTATACATGCAACTCTGGCGAACTGATCGCCGACTATCTGCTTGAGGTGCGACTCGGTCTCAAACACATCAAGACCCCAAAGGCCTGATGCGTCATGAAGTTCAACCTTGCCATTTATGACCGAGAGATAGACAGGAGTCTCGCTAGCACCCTCAAATATTATACCATCAAAACCAGCCCTCTTGAGCTCCACCCCAAAATGACCCCCGCTGTTAGCGTCGAATATCGTCCCCGTAGCGGGAGATTTTGTGGATACAGAGTACCTTCCGGAGGTAGGGGCTGCCGTTCCGGTGAGTGGCCCAGTCATGAAGATGAGTTTGTTGGCGGGGCTCAGCGGGTCTACGCCCACTGGCAGCTCGTCGAAGAGTATCTTAGCACCATAGCCCCTCCCGCCTATGAATGATGCTGCGACCTCCATATCGAGATCTTCTATGGAAATTTCTCTCGATGAAAGGTCGACTCGGAGTATCTTGCCCATGTAGCCGCCCATGAGAGTCCCTCTGCAATAACCGTAAATTGCGGAATATACTTATACTTGTCGAAATTTTTTATCGTCAGAATTTTTAACCCTCAAAATGAAAATCGCATCTTCTCAGCCATGCTTGGTTTAATTTTAATCTGGAGTTCAGTCTTTTTTTGTAGAACGAAAAGCCAATATGAACATTTTGTAATATGACTCTGGGGGAGATCTTGTGGGAGTTAGGATAGAGTTCTTCGCAACACTTAGAGAATCGACAGGTACAAGTTCCCTGGAGTTGGATTGTGTGGGGACTGTGGGAGAGATCATAGGAGTGCTCACAGAAAGATTCGGGCAGACGTTCAGAGATGCTGTAATTGAGGGGGGCAGAATTAAGGAGATGGTGAAGATCTTGGTCAATGGCAGAGATGTAAGGGAGCTAAGGGGGCTGGAGACAGAAGTGAGGGATGGGGACTGTGTATCCATATTTCCACCAGTTGCTGGCGGATAGAAATAAATCAAAGCCAAGCGTTATTTAGAAAAAGTTGGGAGGGATTTGCCCCCCACTTTTGATTTTTGTTGTTGTATAGGGTGTTGGTCTTTGTTCTTTAATTCCTGATACGGCTCATTCCTGCTTTTTGCCAGGTTTGCCTGACAACTTTATCTCTATGATAGAAACGTTCTTTGGCGGGTCTCCGACAGTCTCTGTGCCTATACTGACGGACTTGACGACGGCGTTGCCGCTTAGGAACCTCTTTGAGACGACCTCCGCAACGTCGACGGCACGCGAGATCGCCCTACCTCTTGCCTTTATGGTTATGGTACCGCTGTTGTTGAGCTGCATCAGTGCAGCCATGGCATAACTCATTATAGGCTTCTTTCCAACCAAAATAACATCTTTGGGCATTGGTGTTTTTTCAGTCTTTTGCTCCTCTGCCAAAATGCTCCCTCCGATGGCACTAGTTTTGTAACAAATAAATATAGTGACCTCCTCCCCGCCCTAAAGGACGGGGCTTCCACTTTTCCTTCCTGTTACTCCCTCACAGCCTCTGCTCGGGGAGCGTTTTGCGGAAGCTTTTCCCCTTTTAGGGTACTCCAGGTTCCTGCTTCATCCGTAGGGCTCGATCCCCATGGAGGGTTACGGAGGCCCAGCCGTCAGGCCTCATATCATCGGCCGCGCACAGGCGCCTTAGGGGTGGCCCCTCCCCGCATCTGTGAAGATATACCGTAAGAAGAGATTTATATATTTCGGCTTTCATCCCATTACGGAAGGGGACTTCCCGCCAGGTTCGACAGAAAAGGCTTCTGCAAACTCGACTACTTGAGCTTTCATCCCCTCCCTTACGGAAGGGGACTTTCCGCCGATAAAGTTAAATCAGAATTTTCAGAGCTTCCTTATGTAACGATCTATCTCCCAGTTTGTCACTTGCATTCTGTAAAGATCCCACTCCTTACGCTTTACGGAAAGGAAGTTCTCGAAGGCGGTCTGACCTAAAGCATCCTTCATGAAGTCGCTCTTCTCCATCTCATCCAGTGCTTCCTTGAGGGATTCTGGCAACGCAACAATGTTTCTTGCTTTTCTCTCTTCATAGTTCATCTTATAGACGTTCAACTCGGTAGGAGGCCCGGGGTCAATTTTTTTCTTGATACCATCAAGAGCAGACATGACTAGAACAGAAAACTGGAGGTATGGATTTCCTGCTGGATCCGGACAACGGATTTCGAACCTGGCAGCATTTCGCCTACCGCCAAAGTTTGGAACCCTTATTAAGGGAGATCTGTTCTTATGAGCCCAAGCTATGTAAACAGGAGCCTCATATCCAGGAACGAGCCTCTTGTAAGAGTTTGGCCAAGAGGCCAATACCGCGCACATCTCTCTTCCGTGGGCCAGTTGCCCCCCAATCGCATATCTTGCCAAGTCAGAAAGATAGCCTTGATTTGGATCTTCAGAATAGCAAAGGTTTGTACGGAGGTCGGTGGTCCAAAGGCTCTGGTGAGTGTGCATGCCTGAACCATTAACACCATAAAATGGTTTTGGCATATAGGTAGCTAAATATCCGTTCTTAGCCGCTACAACCTTTGTAATCATTTTCATGGTTATTGCCCTATCTGCGGTTATCAGACCTTCGTCATACTTGAAATCAATCTCATTCTGCCCTGTGGCTACCTCGTGGTGAGAGATCTCGATCTCTATGTTAAATGCTTCAGCATAGTCAGAGATCTCTCTTCTAAGTTCATCTGTGAGATCGCTAGGATGGTAGTCGAAATACCCCTCCATATCTATAGGACTTGGAATGCCCCCGTCACCATTATCTTTAAGGATGAAAAACTCCAGCTCTGGTGCACACATATAAGCCATTCCAGCGTTTCTTAGCCTCTCCAATGCACGCTCCAAAACGTATCGAGGATCGCCTTCGAACCGCCTATTGTCAGGTGTATAAACATCACATATCAGCCTGCATGATGCTCTATCTTTAGGCCTCCAAGGCAATATTGCAAAGGTGGAGGGATCAGGGTAGAGAACCATATCTGATTCTTCGATTGGTCTGTATCCAGTGATAGAGGAGCCGTCAAATGATTGACCGCAGTCAAAGATAGATTCTATTCTCTTTGAGGTTACGGCTACACTCTTCAAAATCCCATTTATATCCGTGAATTGAAGTCTTACAAATTTGATCTGATCTTCCTGAATCTTCTGAACAACTTCTGTCACTTTTTCTCTCCAGACCACGTCCTTAAAATTCTTCACCAGTTCCACCTTCCAATATTTGGAAGAGTGGTGCCCCAACCTTATATAAAACTTTCTCGGAAAAAACTGAAATTTTTATAAAAAAATGTTAGAAAAAGGCATTTTTGTTTATTTTTTTAGGCAAATATTTGTACGTTATTTTTTGTTTGACCAAAGGCCGTGTATGTTGCAGTACTCTGTTGCTTTGGTGATGTCCCCAGTAACCTCGAATAATAACTCAGGCTTCATGCCTGGCTTTAGGAAGCCAATCAATGTTGTGTCATCCTTTATTATTTGAACCCATTCAATATAGTGTTTTTCTTCCATTGGATGAGGGATTGAACCGACTTTTACAAGTGTTCCGCTTGGGGTCTTTTCCACAACGGGGACATGCTTCTCTTTCCCAACGTCAACAGTCTTCTCCTCGAGAAGTTTCATAGGTTCTCCGCAACAGACCAATTGACCCATCCCAGAATGAAGGACCATAACGATATTCCCGCAGATATTACATTTATAGATCTGTAGTCTCTCCGTCATAGGAATCTCCATCTATTAATATTGCGGACAATTATATATTGACTGTGTTAATTTCCCAAAATAATTATAGCCTTTTTAATACGATAGGCTCTTTTTGATATGATAGGTTCTTTTGAGTTGAAGCTCTTCAATATTTCTGGAATAAATACATTAAAAACGGGAAAGCCTGATCAAATTTATTACTCCCAGAATCCAATCACTTGGGGAGAAAATTGAAATGGAAGAACTTTTGAAAAAAGCAGTAAGAGCGTATGAGCAAAAGTTTGGCGTGGATAGCAGAGTACTCAATCTTCATTATGTTGGGAGGGTTTTGCATGTAGAGTTTGGTGGAAATGTTGCAACGAGTTGTTGTGCGTTTGACTACTTCGATGATTTTTGTTTGACTTTAGAGGAGGTAATCAGTATTCCCCACGCAATTATTTCGGTATCTAGAGACCTGAACAGGTTTTCAGTGAAGATGGCTAGACTTGACTTTTTAGATGAGATAAAGTCAGCAATTCATAAATGTGAGCAGGTAGTCAAGTCAAGGCTCAAGGAGTTTGAAGAAAACGGCAAAAGCGAAAATTCAGCTTTTAAGGAACTTTGTTTCTGCATACTCACTGCAAATTTTTCCGCTGAGGGAGGGATCAGAATTCAAAAGTCGATAGGTGATGGATTTCTCACTTTACCAAAAAAAGAGCTCTATGATTTGCTTGTCAAATTGGGACATCGCTTTCCTAGCAGCAGGGCAGATTATATTGTGGAGGCTAGGAAGTATTACGGTTACATCATGAAAACTATCAATTCTTTTGACTGTAGCCAATCCGCTAGGGATTGGTTGAGCAACAATATTAAGGGCATTGGATATAAAGAGGCAAGTCATTTCCTTAGAAACATTGGAGTAAAAGATTTAGCTATAGTGGATAGGCACATACTGAGATACCTACAGAGCAAGAGTCTAATTGACAAACCAAAAACTTTGACAAAAAGAAAGTATCTAGAAATAGAAAGTATTTTGTCAGTGATCGCTGAGAGGTTGGAAATAACACTTGCTGAGTTAGATCTATACTTATGGTATTTGATTACTGGAAAAATCCTCAAATAAAGGTCATAGTTAATTAGCTTATGAAATGGAGGAATTCGTATTAGGGGCTACGAAACTGCTTCTAGCTAGCGTTAAGTTTATTGACTAGTATGTTTTGATAATCTTGATGCCGGAGAGGCTTTACACCACTGGCGAGGTTGCTAGGATATTCGGAGTGTCCTATG
>JBMFMY010000062.1:3086-6858 GCA_049970435.1 Candidatus Methanomethylicaceae archaeon | reverse complement strand
AGCCTGCACAGCTTAACGGGAAGGAGAATAACGCAGAACGCAAAGAGAAGCGACTTCAAAATCCTAACAAGAGTATCGTTTAGAACCCAATTCCTCCCACCCCTAAAGGGTGTGGGTTTCCTTGGGTGATTCTGATGAGTAAGATCAGAGTTGTTGTAGTAGGTGTAGGGAACTGCTGCTCATCCTTAGTTCAAGCAATAAATTTCTACAAAGAGAATAAAGTGGGTCTGATGCATGAAGACTTGGACGGACTCTCCCCTACAGATATAGAAATCGTGGGTGCGATTGATATCGACTCGAGAAAAGTGGGCAAGGATCTCTCAGAGGCGATCTTCTCGGAGCCAAACGTAGCCCTTAAGGTATGTGACGTGCCCCCATCAGGGGTAAAGGTCGTAAAGGGTGAGGTTCTCGATGGGGCTGATGGTGTTCTGAAAGATTTGATCTCAATTGACGATGGACCTTCGATAAATGTTAAAGAATACTTCAAGCAAAGTGGGGCCGAAATAGTGCTTAATCTGTTGCCAACAGGTGCTCACAAGGCATCGGAGTTCTATGCGAGGGCAGCCCTTGATAGTGGGTGTGCGTTTATAAACTGCACTACTACGAAAATAGCAATGGATGCGATTTGGGCAGGGATGTTTGAAAGCAGAGGGGTCCCAGTGGTGGGAGACGATCTTATGAGTCAGATAGGAGGGACTGCCCTACATATGGAGCTGCTTGAGTTTTTGAAGATGAGGGGCGTCAAAGTTGAGAAGACATACCAGTTGGACATAGGAGGATCTATGGAAGCATATGGAATCCTAGAAGACTACAGGCGTGAAGAAAAAAGGAGGATCAAATCTGAAACCATAAAGCAAGTAATGCCCGAGGACTCGAGGATCGCTACTGGAACATCAGACTTTGTTAGCTTCATGAAAGACAGGAGGACGAGTTACTTCTACATAGAGGGCAAGAACTGCCTCGGGACAGATGTTATTTTAGACATATATTTCAGGACTTACGACGGTGCTAACGGAGCTGGCATGCTACTTGATGTTATAAGGGGAACTAAAATAGCAATTGATAGGGGACTTTCTGGGGCTTTGATAAGTGTTTCTGCTTATGGATTCAAGAGACCGCCAGTCCCGTGCTCCATAAGCGAGGCGCGGAGATGGTTCGAAGAGTTCGTTGCAGGTAAGAGAGAGAAGTAGATCTCTGACCGAAGGATCAATCAGGTATAAGAAGATTTATTTACACCTTCTTTTATCTCATGAATAGACTCTTAGGAGTCGAATAAAACAAAAAAGTTGGATAAATAATGTCAGAAGTTAAAAAAATTGAGGAACTAAATCCAGCGTCTAGAGGCGTGGATGTTCTGGTAAAAATATTGGAAGTAAACCCAAGCAAGGAAGTATCAACGAGGGATGGATCGTCTCACAGCGTCGCTGAAGCGCTGGTTGGCGACGAGACGGGATGTGTCCTACTGAGCCTTTGGGATGACGATATTCAGAAGGTGAAAGTGGGCCAGACCGTATCTATAAAGAATGGATATGTAACGCTATTTCGAGGATCAATTCGCTTGAATGTTGGTCGTTACGGAACCATGGAGTTGGTCACTGAGGAGATCCCACAAGTTAATACAGAGAACAACATTTCGAACAGATCTTATGATCAGCAGGTTCCGAAGTTCCGTCCGCTTTACCGTGATGATTACAAAGGGAAGTTCAGGAGAAGACGCTGAAAGTATCCTTTATCTTCATGGCTAAAAACAGGAATACCTAATTCATAGCATGGGCATGCATGCGCTGAACCTTTCTAATTGTTGTTTAGCCGTCTTACGTACGCAAAAATCAAACACGAAATGTAATATATGCAGAAGGCGGACTTCTCATTTTTTAGCATTCAATTTTTTATATGATGGTAGGCATGAAATAAATAGCGAGGTAGCACAATGCCGATAGCCTATTTTCCTGCAGAGGACGTTAAAGAGCTTGTTAATAAGATCGTTGAAACGCTCTCTCTAGGATACATAAGTAAAGATCAGGTCATGTGTTTCAGGAGTAAGGGTTCCAGATCAAAGAGAGGCATAGCTAGGTGCTATGCGCTCTCTAAAATTTGGCAGAAAGCGCTGAACCTGCCGCCCCACTACATAATTGAGGTGATCTCGGAGAGATATGATTCGCTCTCTGAAGAGAATAAAGTTAAGGTCATAATACATGAGCTCCTTCACATCCCAAGAGCCTTTGGTGGGGGGTTGCGGCCCCATCAGAGGTACGTGACCAAAAGAGTAGTGGAAGAACACTACTGTCGCTATTTAGCAATGGTGAACAGAAAAAGATCCTCAATAGAATAAGGACCATGATGTTCTCTTGTTATTGAAAAGATGGTATAATGCACCAGCTCTCAAGGGAAGATTAGGTAAATCTTCTCATGAGTAGAAAACTTTTGTGATTATGCCCATTCCCCTAGCCCTTCCCTCCCGGAACAGAAACTTATCACCCTCCCTCACGTAGATGGGGTGGAACACAGTCTCGACCCTGATTGTAGCTTTGTCCCCAGTTCTCAACGCCTCTCTCGAGCTCCATACTAGTCTGCAGGCTTCTTTAATAGAGTGTATGTGGAATATCGCCTCATATCCGGGGCGGATAGTTGTAGGGTGGTGAAGAATGAATACTTCTCCCTCGAAACCCCTTGCCGACTTCAAAGGTAACCCTTCACCCAATAAAGCCATCCCCTTCTCGATCTCATCGTATGAGATGTTTGTAATAGCAAAGGTAACGCTCCTTCCAGCCTGTGCCTTTTCTACATAGACACCCCTCTTAGCGTGAATACTCTTTATCCTAGTTTCCCTGAAACTGCCATCTTTGAATGGTCCCATCCAGACTCTATCGTTCACTCTGACCCAGCCTTGTAAGACTAGACCTGCCACGACAACACCAACACCAGGCACGTTAAATTTGTCGTCTATGTAGAGAAGGAAGGGTTTGGAGAGTTCCCCCTCCCACCTGAGCCTTGGAGGCAGTAAGTTCAGAAATTTCCGCAGAAGATGTAGACCAGAGCCGAACTTGTTTGAGACTAGGAATATAGGAGTTACCCTTCCGCTTCTCATGTTTCTTGCGGAGATGGAAACGTCATCGAGGTCCTTGACGAGTAGAGGGATCTTGTTGATTCCTGGTGCCTTTAGGAGAACCATGAGATCCTCTATAACCCTCGATAAAACATCCGATGGAGCCAGGTCGCCTTTCGTCACCACAACGAAGATAGGAATTTTGAAGCTTAGCGCTATCCCCAAGTGCTCCTTAGTCATTGTTGAGACGCCTGCATTACCAGCGACTACGAGCATTACATAGTCAGGATTATACGAAAGAAGGCCTCTGACCGCTGTCCTCAGATACCTTTCATGACCGCCAACATCCACAAATGATACCAGCTTACAGCTGTTCAGATAGACCTGTGCCTCGTCAAGAGCCGAAGGAAGAATGTAATTTACCACATTTCCCTCCTCATCGAATCCCATGACTCTCTCCGCGACCGATGAGGTCCTACGCATGACAACTTCGTGCTTGTACCTTGCCACTTTTCCCATTATCAGACCGTCGCCATCATCAAGATCGCCTGTCACCAAAACCCCCACCGTAGTTGTTTTTCCATGATCGGCCTGACCGGCGGTAATTATGGATATCTGGATCGGCAGCTGATCTCTGCATCTTCTCAGAAGCAGTTCAAGGATCCTGCCGTTTTTTCCCCGCGCCTCCCGGATCACGCTTATCCTGGCGCCAGCCAAATCAGCAGC
>JBMFMY010000062.1:0-3076 GCA_049970435.1 Candidatus Methanomethylicaceae archaeon | reverse complement strand
CGCTGAGGCCGAGGGGCTCGCCCGAGTCGCTTACCCCTAGTATGTAAAAAGCCTCGCCACCTCTCTCTGCCAGCCTGTAGCGAATCTGAGAGGCTAGCTCTTCTAGTCGGTCCTTTGTAGGCTGAATTATTTTCAGCTTGTACTCTACATTACCCTCTTCACTCTCCTTTGGAAAGTGCGTTAGCTGATCTTTACTCATATTTACTTCTATTCACTATTACAAACATTAAATCATAACTCTTTCGGATTACTCACGTTCGCAGAAAACAATATTAGCAAATTTACACAAGATAATTTCAGAGATGAAAACAAATGGCTGAGGAAAAGAAGAAGCAATACTATAAGAAGAAAGAAGAAAAAGCGAAGAAGAAATAATCAGAGGAATTCTGGTAGGAATGGCTTGGATCGCCAGAAGTCTAGCTTTTTTATATCTGATATATGTATGGGGTAGCAGACCTTGTTTACCAGTCCGTTGAGCGAGTATGGAACCCTAGCCAGCCTTGAGCCCCCTTCGGTAACCCATGGGTCTATGGCGATTCCCTTATTTTTTACCTCTAGCGCAAGCGCTTTTCTTTCTTCGAGGCGCATACTATAGGCGCTAGGATCTTCAACGTATATGTGAAAGCCCCTCCCTGAATAAATAGCTGAGAGTTTTTGAAAGCCCTTCTCCAGCAGCAGATCATGGAGGAGCTGGGTTTGGTCTATGATCTTGTTGAAACATATGTAACAGAATTTGAACATTGAGGCACCTCGGATCCGTTCCTCAAGAGATCCGCAATTGGGGCAGTCTGTGTTTTCTGGGTCTAGATCAAACATCAATTCCTGCCCTAAGAGGTCTTCGCAGGCTTGGCAGTTCCTTGTTTCACATTCGGCACACTTCGAGATGTCTCTGTAAAGGTTTCGGTCATAGTAGAGGTCTTCGGGTAGATACTCAAGAACCATTTCTTTTAGTTCGTTGTAGTCTTTGATGTCGAAGTAAAGGAGTTTGCCTAGTTTATCTCGGTACTTCTTTCTGCAGTATCCAGTCTCATAGCCAACATCTAAGTGGAATATGGGTTTCTTTAGGCTACCTGGCTTACCGTTGAACCACTCGCGCATCTTGCTGAAATCCAAAGAGGAGTAATATTTGCGCCTATCATTTAGCTTTGATGGTCTGTGGTTCACTGGGTAGCAGTGATGAAGTCTGGGCATGTGCTCACCTCAAAGCAGGCAGGGGACGATCATGGGCAGAGTTACTGTGACATCGCCTATAACTGCAACGTGCTTGGCTGTTGGTTTGATCTTTCCCCAAGAGATTGCTTCCTTTGGCAAAGCTCCAGATAGGCTACCATCATATTCTTGAGCCGTTGTAAGGTAAACGCAGTAATCCAAGCCGTCTTTGAACTGGTTCCACCATATCACGTGGTGTTTGCTTATGCCACCCCCTATTATGAGGGCGCCAGTCTTTTTGGAATCAAATACCATGTTCAGTAGCAAATTCATGTCCTTGAACAGATCAAGTCTGAGTTTGTTTGTCTGTGCGTAGAAGAAGAGGTTTGTCCCAAAGGATCCGTCCACTATGCCAGGCACAAAAACGGGTACATTCTTATCGAAAGCTGCCTTAAGTATAGAATTCTCATCTTTTATGAGACTACCGAACTCTCTAGCAAGTTCGCTTGGTGAGATCTCTGTTCTGTCTTTCAATATGATGGGCAGATTTTGCCGCATCACGCGCTCTATTAGAGGACCGTAGTCCTCCAAGGGTATCAACACATTGCCGAGCCGGTGTATCTCTAGCTCGTTAAGCATCGAGTCATCATAATCAAACTCACCACATGCATATCTAGCGCCAAAAGATCTCGCTATATCGTGATCTAGGGCTCCACATGTAGTGACTACAGCGCTGAAAGTTCCTCTCTTTATCATTTCCGCCAAAAGGCCACGAAGGCCAGTCGATACGATATTTCCAGTGAAGGATAGAAAATTTGTGGCTCCTGTTGATGACATCTCTTTAATTATCTCCACAGCTCTCGCTATTCTCGGAGCCATAAAGCCCCCCATCTTGTGAAGCTTCTCAACGAGATCCGAGACTCGAATATCTTTATTAACAATAAGGTCTTCGACTCTCTCTGAAATGAGTGATTCGCGCATAGATTTCTTTTTAGGATCCATGATGAGTCCCTCTCTCATTTCTAAACTTACTAGTGATTAAGCTTATTAGTGATATCCTCTCCACGGCTTAAGCCAGGAGCGTCCCATATCATAAAACGGGCTTGCCACATCATTGGTGGCGCGCTCATTCTTCCATTTGTTTATCTTAAGATCACGCATCGTTGTAAAAACGGCATAATTTGGACAGGTGGCTATTCAAAAGTCTACCCTTCCATGGCTTCGGACATATCCTGTATGTGACCCCCTCCACGCCCTGGCGGACGGGGCTTCCACTTTTCCTTAATTTTACTCTTACAGCGCTTGGGAAGTTTCTGAACTTCCTTTAAGGGTCGAGGTTCCTGCTCCATCAGTAGGGCTTGCCCTCATCGGCAGCTCTCTCAGTTTGGGCAAATGCCCAGCCGTCAGGCCTCTTATCATAGGTTGTGTAGAGGCGCTTTAGGAGTTACTGCATCTGTGAAAATATGCCGTAATAAGGGATTAATTTTCGGCTCTCATCCCCTCCCTTACGAAGGGAACTTCTCGCCGATGAAGTTAAATGATATGAGCTTGCCAGTCACCAGATAACAATATGCAAAAGAATATTTAAAGCCCAATTCATCCCACGGCTGAAAAAATAGTTTTTTGGTTCCTTTCCCTGGATACTAATATTAGTAGTTTCAATTGTATGTCACGGAAATTTTGCTTAGGACTTTTTTCCACAATATGAGTGCATTTTTATAGTGATTAATCAGCATTTACTCCATTCAGTAGTCAAAACCGCGGATTTAACTCCATTCTTGTGGTGTAGTTTCTACAGCTGAGGGGGATGTAACTGCTACCTAAAACAATACATTTTATACATCTTATACCAAAGAATACTATGATGGAGATGCGCGAAGAAAAACTCTATTCAACAGGGAAGGCGGCCAAACTGCTCGGGGCTCAT
>JBMFMY010000061.1:0-7174 GCA_049970435.1 Candidatus Methanomethylicaceae archaeon | reverse complement strand
TGGAGGTTGGGCAGAACCATAGGACTGTCTCTTTATAAGAGAGTGATGATGATCATTTTTTCTTATTCGCGACTCAGGAATATAGCAAACAATTCTTCGCCGTTTGAAGGTGTGCCGGAGATGCTCAAAGCCCTAAAAGAGCGGGGTCTGAAGCTTGGGGTCGTTACAACGAGAAGCAGAAAGGACGTTTCCTTGATATTGAAGAAATTTTCTCTTGAGGGGTTTTTTGATGTTGTTGTGACAAGGGATGACGTCTCCTATGGCAAGCCTTCACCAGAGCCGGTCTTCCTTGCCTTGAGGCAACTCAACGTCAGCGCCCTTGAGGCGGTAATTGTAGGGGACATGCCAACAGACATAGAGTCTGGAAAACGGGCAGGGACAAAGACCGTTGCATTGCTGACAGGGCTATTCAATGAGAGCTTGCTGAAAGCTGCTCCTGATCTGACAATCAGCTCTATTCTGGAGGTGCCGAAAGCCTTGGAGGCGATCGAATAGAAAAAAGTAATTGGAAAGGGGCAAATGTAGGTTTCAAATGTAATCGCTGTAAATTAATACCGAGGGGCTCGTTTTAACCATTAGAGCAGATGCTATTGTGAGAGGGTTGCTAACCCTACTCAGCCACTTTCTCATGCTGAAGATCCTCAAGATCTTGAGGCCATATTCTATGCCGTCAACATCAAAAATATCGGTCAGTTTTTTAGTTTCGTTAAGATAATCCAGTCCTCTGAGGAATAACAGATCGCCCAATCTTACGGCCTCGATCTTGACCTTATTTGAAACACTGGGGACGCCGTTATCATCATAACACCATCCCTTATCCAAAGCCAGATAGACAACACTGTTGTAAATTCCAGATTTCAGGTCTTCCTCCAGATCAGCCACATCATCGTAAACGTTGCATCCTTTGAAAACAAGGTCTACGCATTTACCTATAAGCTCCAGACTTCTTAGCTCATTCTCAGAGAGATCCCTTAATCCCTCAAGAACACAGAAGTCTATGTCAATCCATACATTCCCAACACCTTTCTCATTGACATCTCTGAGGAATTTTCGAATATCCAGAGATTCTGCCTTCTTCTGAAGCATTGAGTCGGCTTGTCCCCTAATGTACTTCTCGAAGTCTTGTAGGTACTTTTGGAACATTCTACCCCCATGCCTTCCCCTTCTTCTAAGCAGGTCATATGTGACCTCCGCAAGCCTGTAGGTGAAGTTTTCTGCCATTCCGACCTCTGTACGATCTTCTCTGTAGTCAGATCCCCTTCCTACTAAGATGTTAAACTGTCTCGTCAGAGAGGCTCTCGCTTCTTCCTCTGAATGCCAGAGGTCGTTTATGTTGTCAAGCGTCTTAATGCTGATGATCATGGCGATTTTTCCCAAGATCGTTTCCAATAATACCTCTCTTGGGACACTCTTCAGAATTGGAATGGAGCTCAGAACGGCAAGGTATGATGCGTAGACGTAATGCTTCCTTTTCAGGAGTCGCTTCTTGTTGAGTTCGTACACGTGCATGCATCTTGGATCTTTTGAGATTTCATGAAGTAGCGCCTCAAATCTGTTGACCGCCTCCCTCCCCAAATCGTACGCACCCTCGAACCCCTTCTTCTTCAGAGATATCTTCCCGAGAAGTTTGTAGAGACCTCCTAAGCCCTCCTTATCCTGAGACAAACTCCAACCCTCAAGGAAGGACACCACATCCACCCTCTAACTTTTTACTTGTTTTTCATACGTGTATTATTTAAGTAAGGATTTTTAACTTTTTTCAATTTAAGTGTCTTAAAAGATAGAAATAAAAATAAATTGGTAATTACGAGCTTTCCAAAATTTTTATGAAATCACTAAAAATAGGGCTTAATGTTTCCTCATTTTGAGCCGCTTATGATCTCTTGTCCGTTCATGTAGGGGATCAGCGGATCTGGAATAACTATGCTTCCGTCTTCTTGCTGGTAGTTTTCAAGTATCGCGACTATTGCGCGCTCGGTCGCAACTAGTGTGGAGTTCAGGGTGTGGACGTATTTTGTCGGCTCGCCAGGTTTTTCCCTGAACCTGATGTTTGACCTGACAGCTTGGTAAGATGTGCAGTTGCTACACGAGACCATCTCCCGATATCTTCCCTGACCTGGCAACCATACTTCCAAATCATACTTCTTTGCGGCCACTGTTCCCAGATCCCCGCTACAAACATTTACAACCCTGTATGGAAGTCCTAAGCTCTGAAAGAACTCCTCGGCATTTTTGATGAGTAATTCGTGTTCCCTCGCAGATTCCTCAGGTTTGCAAAATACGAACTGCTCAACCTTCTCGAACTGGTGTACCCTGAATATGCCCTTTGTATCCCTGCCGTGGGCACCGGCCTCCTTCCTGAAGCATGGGCTTACGCCGCAGTATCTCAGGGGCAATTTATTCCCATCAAGGATCTCATCGGAATGGAGACCTAGCAACGCGTGCTCAGAAGTCGCAATCAGGTAGAGGTCCTCACCCTCGATCTTGTAAATGGTGTCCTCAAAGTCTGCTAGGGATACTGCTCCCTCCAAGATCTTTCGCTTCATCATGTATGGAGGGAGGAACGGCGAGAAGCCCCTTTCGGTTATGAAGTCGATTCCATATCGAATAAGGGCGAAATTCAATTTGACCAAATCGCCCTTGAGGTAGTAGAACCTAGATCCCGAGACCTTTGCAGCCCTCTCGATGTCGAGGAGATCAAGCCCCAGAGCTAGATCAATGTGATCCTTAACTTTAAAGTTGAATTTTTTTATTTCGCCCCAAGTCCTTATTACGACATTATCATTCTCATCATTGCCAAATGGTACAGAATCGTCCATCATATTTGGAAGGCGCATGAGTATTAGGTCCATTTTTTCACGGTACTCTTGCATCTTTGACTCAATTTCCCTGATCCTCGCAGGGATTATGGCAGCCTCCTTCAGCTTTTCGCTTGCATCCAAGCCTTGCTTCTTTAGCCTTGCGATCTCTTCTGTTATCCTGTTCCTCTGGCTTCTCAGTTCGTTTGCCTCGGTGAAGTACTTCCTCCAAGCCTTATCGTACTCTAAGAGCTCGTCAAACATCCTTAGTATCTCAGGGTCGTTTCTGCGGGCCAGGTTCGATCTAACTCTCTCCGGATCTTCTCTGATGAGCTTTATATCGAGCATCGTGTTTCCCTGCTTGTTTTGTTATTAACATTAGCATTAATCTGACTCCGAATGGATATCTAAATTTAATCCTTTGGTATAAGTTTAACCTCTCCAAAGTGGGAAGCCACGAAGATCATGATCGAAACCTCTTCCAGCGACTCGATCGTACACATGGCCTCTATCGGAGTGGCTCCTACCGCAACGACTCCGTGATTTTGAAGTACCACTGCCCTACGGTTCCTAATGTTTTGAGCTACCAGTTCGCCAAGCTCCTTGGATCCCGGACGCCTGAACTCCAAAATTGGCACTTCCTTGAAAACCTCGGCTGCCTCGAAGTTTACTGGTTGTATGCTCTTCCCAGCGAGGGCGAGACCAGTGGTAAAGGGGCTGTGGGAGTGGACTACGGCATTGATGTTTGGAAGGTTTCTGTAGATGGCTGTGTGGAGTGGACCTTCTATAGAGGGTTTTAGGCACCCCTCGAGCACGCGACCCTCCATATCGATCTTAACTATGTCCTCAGGGCCAAGGTCACCCTTGAACTTTCCGCTTGGTGTTATCAGCACAGTTCCTTCTTTGGCTAACCTTGCACTCGCGTTGCCTCCGATACCAGATATGAGTCCTCTGTTGTGAAGGATCCTCATACATTTAGCAAGCTCTTCTCTGAGTGACCATTCAATGTCTGAGGGCAAAACCACTCACCTTTTGAAATGATGTTCGATCTGAGTCGCATCATCTTCATTATTTGGTATCCAATATCTTTTTCTTGTACCTCGCTTATAGCCTATTTGGATCTGAATTGAGCGGTGTTGTTATTGTCAGGATGGGCGGAGAGATCGGCATAAAAAGTAGACCTGTCAGAAGCATTTACGAGAGAAAGATCGCAAAGATCGTCAGGACCGTTTTGGAGAGAGAAGGGATCCCCTTCACAGAGGTGCATAGAAGCGCGGGCAGGATCTACGTTTTTACCGACCAAGCTGAGAAAGCCTCCAGGAGTGTTGCTAGAATCTTTGGGGTCTCTTCAGCATCTGCAGGGATAGCGGTCTCTTCAGAACTGAACGAGATTGTTAGAAAGGGAACGGAACTTGCCATCAGTAAATTCAAGTCAGGCAGTTTCGCAGTGAGGTGCAGGAGGAGCGGGCATCATGAGTACACAAGTATGGAGGTTGCCTCGCTCATTGGTGAGTCGATACTAAGATCTGAAAAAAGGTTGAGGGTGGATCTAGAGAACCCTGATCAGACACTCTACGTGGAAATAAGAGACGATAGAGCGTATCTTTACTTCGAGTCTGTAAAGGGTCCTGACGGATTTCCTTTTGGAACTCAGGACCATCTCCTTGGAGTTGTAGACGAAACCAAAGAGTCTCTTTTGGCAGCATGGTGCATGCTGAAAAGAGGAGCTAGTCTTAAGGCTATAACGTATGAAAATTGCGGCGCTGTACCAGAGGGTGTCTTGGCGAATTTGAAGAAGCTCTGTGAGTGGGTGCCAGAGGCCCGCATTGAGACGTTCATAGTATCACTGACAGAAGAGAGCAGGAAGTCCTCGATGAGTTATGAACTTGGTGTGGCTATCTCCATCGCTGAGAGAGAGAAAATAAATGGTGTGGTCTCCGGACTGAGGCCAAAAACGATAAGCGCTCTGAGACCGCTCTCAAGTTTTGGGGTTCAGGTTTTCTTCCCGTTAATGGCTTTGGAAGATCAGACGTTAGATGAATGGTCACGATATATTGGGATTGGTGAATATGCCCCTGATGAGAAGGCTTTTAAAGATTTCGAAATTCTGGAAGACCAGTCTTTAGATGCAATAGTGTCTAATTGTAGGAAGATTATACTCTCTCCAAGTTCGCCTTTTTGATGTCTTCCTCCAATAGTGAGAACACTGGGATCTTAGCCTCCTCGGCGGCGAGTTCAGCTTCATTTGCCTGAGTTCTTGCCTTTATAGCCGCAGCGCTACATGGTTTCGTGGCAAGCATGCTCAACTCAAAGGTTCCTATTCTCTTGGCTATGTTCTCGACCTCAATTTTATTCATGCCCAGAAGTGGTCTTATAATTGGCAATCTTACAACCCTGCTATTCAATATGAGGTTTCTGAGAGTTTGACTGGCTTGCTCGCCAATTATCTCCCCAGTCACTATGCCCGTGCAATCATATCTTCTAGCGATGATCTCCGCCTTTCTGTACATCATCCTCTTACAGAGGAGGCATGAGAGGTTCCTCTTACAATTTTTTATGATTGACTCCAAATCTTTTCCATGAGGGATCACGATAACTTCACCATGGACATTTGTGACTTCGAAGAGGTGGTTTATTATCTTGAGAGCCTTGTCCTTAGCAGCCTCATCTGTGAAGGGGTAATTGTCAAAGTGCACAAACACTGGGTGCCATCCCTTCTTTATGCCGAGATAAGCCGCCACTGGAGAATCGATCCCACCCGAGATCAAGTATACCGCTTTTTCCATAATTCTCATCGATATACTATTAGTAGCAAACTCTAAAATATAGTATCCACTAAAAATACTCAGAGGTCTGTGGATTTGAGTCAGACAGAGTTACGTTTTGAAGAGCATTTGAAAAAGTGCGCGATGCCACAGTATGGAAAGATAGCTGTTGCTTTGGATCATTCGATGCGCTCGGCCGTTGCCCTTCGCAGAGCTATCTCGTTGGCTAAGGCATTTTGCTCCAAACTTTATGTGATACATGTAATCCCCACAAAACTGCCTTTTGCTACCAGAGCCCATGCTGCGATCCCTCAGGAGTTATACGAGATCCAGTTTGAGCATGCAAAAGACGTGTTAAGTTCTGCCAGCAAGGCAGCGAAAGAGGAGGGCATAGAGGCGGAGGCGGTGCTACTTGAGGGGGATCCTGCAGAGGAGATAATAAAATTTGTCAATGATAGTGGCATAGACCTTTTGGTTGTCAGTAGCAAAGAGAAGGAGGGCACATTGAAGAACCTTGGGAGTGTTAGTAGTAAGATTGCAGAACAGAGCAAAACTTCGGTACTGATAGAGAGGCAAGCTAGCCAAGGCTGAAGCCGGTGGACTTCCTGCTTCTAGAAATGGGATCGGCGTATGCATAATAATCTCAAGTGTTGATTTTTGCGCACATAATTTATAAAACCCTGGTAAATGGCTCTTTATATTGAGGATTACTTATATTTTGAGGCTAAGAATTGTACTGACTTAAGGTGAACATCTAAGAATTGTTCTGTCTCTCTCGAAACTCTTTTTAACCACTTATACTCTTGAATTGAACTAAGGTGGAAGGCTTAATGAGTAAGTTTACAAAGAGTTGGGAAGCCCCTGAGAAGAGAACTCCTCCCCCCTCTGGACCCCTAAAACCCCACATTGAAAACGCGATAAAGTTGATTCATGCGCAAACCCAAAGGCTAGATTTTGCAAATGCGAGGCTCGCGGAGAAAGACAAGACATTATTCGCCAAGGTTGTTGAAGAATACTCTAAACGCAATAGACAAAGAGCCGTAATGTATGCCAACGAGCTGGCGGAGATAAGGAAGTTAGAGAAGAGGGTTCTCCAGATCAAGCTCGCCTTGGAGACTATTGCCTTGCGCTTAACGACAGTTAAGGACTATGGTGACTTCCTGCATACGGTCACACCTGCGCTCTCTATAATTAAGAGTGTTCAGCCTGGTGTCCTACAAGTTGTGCCTGAGGCTGAAAAAGGATTTGCCACTCTGAGTGAGTCGCTGTACAGTCTAGTGACAGAGGCTGGTGCAACCGCTGGGTTAAATGTATCATTTGACGCTGCCAACGAGGACGCTGTCAAGATACTTTCAGACGCTGCGGCGGTAGCCGAGCAGAGGATAAAAGAGAAATTGCCAGATCTTCCTGCGGATGTCTCCAAAGAGGGCATTCAGATCTGATCTACGGTCTGATCTGGAACCATTTGCAGCTTTCACCCTCTTATCCTGCCCTATTTCTTGGGTAGTATAGATAGTGACGTCCTCCCCTCGCCCTCGCAAGGGGCTTCCCACTTTTTCTTCCCGTTGCTCTTCATCCCTCACGTCTGGAGCGTTTCGCGGAAGATGACGC
>JBMFMY010000060.1:0-7206 GCA_049970435.1 Candidatus Methanomethylicaceae archaeon | reverse complement strand
TAAGGTTCGATCCAAACGAGATAGTCACTACGGACGACTCCATGGCCGACGATGTTTACGAGGCCGGGATGAGGCTCGCACTCGAGGCAGGCATATACTGCATAAACACCAAGAGGGTCATAAGGTTCGACGAGGGCGAGATCAGGGAGGGCATCCTCTCGGCGCCGAAGGAGCTCGTCATAGGTCAGGGCAGGGACTCCAGGGTTCTGTATGCCAGGGGAATCGAGGACCCAAGGCGGGCGATAATCTGCGGCGGTCAGGCTGGTGCCGCCATCCCAGAGGAGTGGTACCTGCCGATGTCCATATCATACATCAAGGAGCCCCTCATCGACATGATCAATAACGGCGGGCTGGCGGTGGTGGAGGGCAGGAAGGTCAGGACGAACACCCCACTTGAGATACAGGCGACGAGGAGGGAGCTAACTATGCTGAGGGAGGCAGCTGCTCGGGCTGGGCGACCAGGGATCAGCTTCATAGCCGGCGAGAGCAGCGTCTCGGCGCTCGGAGATCTGGCCATAGCCTCAGAGAGGTACATGAGAACTTCAGACGCACACCTGGTAGCTCTGCTCAACGAGTTGAAGACGGATTATGACAGGCTCTCAAAGGTTGTCAACTTCACAGAGTACGGTGCTTTCAACGTGACTCTAGTGGACCCGATCATTGGCGGGTACGCAGGCGGACCTGAAGGGGTAGCGGTCTGCTTCGTGGCATCTTTCCTGCTCGGCAGGGCGATGTATAGGTCAGAGTACCATGTCTGCCACCCAATCCACTTCCGCTACATGAGCACGAGTGCTGTGGAGTGTATGTGGAACCTGAACATTGTGGGGCAGGCGATGGCTAGGAATGCCCCGTTCATAATAATGGGAGATGTCTGGACGTCCGCCGGTGCCGGGAGCGAGATGATATTCTACGAGACTGCTGCGAACACCATAACCAACGTCGTCACAGGAACGCATCCGCTCGGTGTATCTGCCACCAACGGAAAGTACCCGCACGCCTCTGGCCTCGAGACGAGGTTCATGGCAGAAGTCGCCATAGCCACAGTAAGGTCGAAACTTAACAGGAAGGGGGCCAACGAGATCATCGTCAGACTCGTCAGTGAGTACAAGGACAGGATGGGCAAGCCGGACATTGGCAAGCCATTCCCAGAGCTCTACGATGTGAACAAAGTAGTGCCCAAGCCGGAATGGAACGCCCTGTATCTCTCCATGAAGAAGAAGATCTCAGACATCACAGGAATGGAGATTTGAGTTGGTAATCATGAGAGCATACAGGATAGACGATGTGACGAGGAGGGCTTTCGAAGGACCGTACATGGAAGAGAGAGACTTCGACATGAGGCTGATGAAGAGAGCCAGGGAGCTGGTCAAGGAGTACGACATAAGGTTCGATCCAAACGAGATAGTCACTACGGACGACTCCATGGCCGACGATGTTTACGAGGCCGGGATGAGGCTCTTCATAGAGCTCGGTTTTTACTGCCAGACCACCAAGAGGTGCATAAAGTTTGAGGAGTGGGAGGTTGAGAGTGTACTAAAAGCCCTCCCGGAGAGCATAGTGATAGGCGAAGGCAAAGATGCCGTTGTTATGGTAATGAGGAGGGTTGAGGATCCCTCTCCTCCAGTCATACACTCCGGACCCACTGGTACGCTCTGCACAGAGGGAGATGTCTATGTGAAGACGCTCAGGAGTTATGCCCAGGAAAGCGTCATAGACTCTGTCGGCGCAGGGACTCTGGCTACCATAGACGGCTTCAAGATAAGGAAGGGGACGCCCCAAGAGTTCAGGGCTGCGAGGATGCTCGCCAGGTGGGCCAGGCAGGCTATAGCCGACGCTGGGAGGCCAGGTATGCACATTAACGATGTGGCGGTGGTCAGTCCGGAGGCAAAGTTGTGCGCACTTGATCCTGCACAGGGGATACGCAGGACGGACGGTTTGCTCGTGGCTCAGATGATTGAGCTGAAAACCAGCCTCCAGCATTTGGCGCTTATAGAGCAACTCTTGAGCTATGGTTGCTTCATTGGAAACCTGATGACGCCGATACTTGGAGGATACGCTGGCGGACCTGAGGGGACCGCGATAGTAAACGTGGCAGAGCACATAGCAGGGGCTGTGTGCTACCATGCCAACTACCACTACCTGAGCCTTACCAACGTAAGGAATCTGAACAACACTGACAGGCACGGTCTTTGGACCATAAGCATAGTGGGTCAGGCGCTCTCGAGAAACTCAGAGATTATGAGTATCTACGACTGCTACTGCGCTGCGGGACCAGGGACAGATGTTCTCCTAAGGGAGGCAGCGGCTGGAGGGGCGGCAGCCTCGGTGAGCGGGCTGCACCTTATGGGATGCGGGTCGTGTGGAGGAAAACTGGTAGACCATGCCACGGGTCTCGAGGCAAGGCTACTGAAGGAGTCGGGCATCGCTGCATCTGGTATGAGCAGGGAAGACGCAAATGAGTTCCTCAAAAATTGGGTGCCGCTCTACGAAGAGTGGCTGGACATAACAAAGTCCCCAAAAGGTAAGACCTTCCAAGAGTTATACGATCTAGGAAACGCAAAGCCGAAGAGCGAGTGGGAGGATCTTTACAGAAGGGTGGTCAACGAGTTGAAGGATCTGGGCTTAGACCTCTGATCCCGGTCGCTTTTTTTATTTATTAGTGGAGGCGCTGCGTCGCAATCATCCTCGCGCTCCTTTTATTTTACCTTATTATCGCGTCTTCATCGTCATCTTATTTCAAGCATTGAAGGCTGTTTCATAACAGAGCTGTTTCGACAGGTTAGTATTAAATATTAAGATGCGATCTATTATCATGATGTTGATAATGTCAAAACCCTCGAAAATAAAGAATTTCTTGTTGAGATTGATCTCCTTCACTTACCAAAGTTATTGCAGGCTTACTCCACACTCGATTGCGTGTGTATTTCAGTGGATAGCTGCAAAATTCTAGCTAAGGGCTTTATCCAAAATTCCCCATGAGGAAGAGGCTCCTGAAAATCGAAGATCCTAAAGAAGCCCAAAAACCTGAGTTCTGAGAAGTTTGAGTTCCGATAATTTTGAGAAAACAAAAAAATCCTGACCTTTTCCTCTCGACCAATATTAAAAATCAAATGCACTAACATCGAAACAAAATTTTAGAAAAACTATTAGATTGAGCGGTCCGATTAGTCGAGAGTTCGCCATGCTGAGGAGATTTTATGCTTCCAGTTGGTAGTCCTTTCTAAAAATCAGCATATAGAATTTTCCCAATCAGATACGTTCCTCTATTACAATAATAATGAACCGTCGCAAACCTGAAATTTATTCTTTAGAGAAGGGGCTACCGAGTGCGGCAGGCCCCCTCACACGCCTCCCGCCAATGAGGAGTGCTGCCAAGGTAACCACATATGGGAGCAGGCTAAGCAGTTGGCTTATGGACGCAGAGGCAGGTCCCACCAGAAAAGTCCCTATCCAAAGGGATAGTGCTTCGGTGAAACCGAATAGTAAAGACCCAAAAAGTGCGCCGACAGGGTTCCACCTGCCAAGTATTACTATGGAGACCGCAACGAACCCCCTCGCCGCCACAATCCTCGTGTCGAAGACATTGAACATGGAGAGGCAGAGCAGACCTCCCGCCATGCCAACGAATACTCCCTCCAAGACCAGAGCGATATACCTGATCCTTGAGACGTTGATTCCCAAGTACGAGGCAACGAGTGGATCCTCACCAACCGATCTCAGCCTCAGCCCAAAAGATGTTTTGAAGATCAGGTAGTATGTTATGGGTACAGCTATTATGCCGATGTAGACGAATATTGTCTGGTTGAAGAGAACCTCCCCCAAGACAGGTATCTGGCTCAAAAGGGGTATGGGGTAAGGACCTATCAGCTCGCTCAGATACGGGAACGCACCCTGTGAGAATGCCAGGCGGAAGAAGTATAAGCAGAGACCGCCTGCAAGGAGATTAATTGCGAGACCTGATACCACCTGATCCAAGTTTATCCGCACCACGAGAACCCCAAACGTCAATACTGTGAGTATCCCTCCTAGTATCGCCATCAATAGACCTATCCATAGACTGCCGGTGAGAAAGGCACCCATGAAGCCCGTGAATGCTCCGATGAGCATCGCTCCTTCTATTCCAAGGTTTAGTATACCGCCGCGTTCCACTATAGTCTCCCCGAGAGATGCCAGCATTAAGGGAGCCGAAGTCCTTATACCAGCAGCGATGAAGCCAATTATCAAAGCCCACTCCATCTCCATCATATCTTCAAGACCCCCTTACTTTCCAGATATCGCAGAATAAACTCGGATGCAAGGACAAATATCACCAAAACCCCCTGAATGAAGTCAACCACCCCCTGAGGCTGGTTTAGGGCTCTCGACATTGTGGTGGAGCCGTTGAATATTGCCGCCAAGAAAACTGAGGCAAGGAATACGCCTATCGGGTTGTTCTGTCCCAAGAGGGCGACCACTATGCCGGCATATCCATACCCTGGCGAGAGGGACGGTCTCATCCTGAACTGGATGCCAGAGACCTCGAAGAAGCCTGCTATGCCAGCAAAGGCTCCGCTTATCACAAGAGCCATGAACATTGTCCTGCTGATATTGATTCCGCCGTACTTAGCAGCCTCGGGGTTTTCACCAACTGCCTTAAGCTTGTAGCCAAAGGTTGTTTTTGTCATCAAAAAATAAACTAGTGGGAGCGCGACGAATATCGCGATTATCACGCCGAGGTGAAGGCGCGTGTAAGGTAGCACTACCGGAAGTACTGCAGAGGACGGCAACTGCGCAGATTCAGGGAAGAGAGTGTCTGGGCTCCTGAAGGGGAAGGCGAGGAGCCACTGAATCAGGTAGATTGAAACATAATTCATGAGGAATGTGGTGATCACCTCGTTTATGCCAAGCCTTGCGCGCATGAACGCAGGAAGGGATGCCCACATCATCCCCCCTATTATAGAAACAATTATTGAAATGATCAGTGTTAGGGGTGTGTTGCCCAACGTCACGGCGGTTATGGTGCCGAGCATGGCACCCATGTAAAGCTGTCCCTCTGCTCCGATATTCCAGACCTTGCACCTGAAGGATATCGCGAGACCGAGAGATACAAGGAGTATCGGAGTTGTCCTGACCAGCGTCTCAGCCGCCAGAGAAACGTTGCCGAAGGCGCCCACAAATATGTAGTAGAAGGCGAGGAACGGGTTTGCTCCGGTGATGACGAATAGTATCGAGGTCACTGCAAGCGCCAACACTATGGAGATCCCTGCCTTGTAAATTGATCTCACTGTTGCTTTGGAGAGTTTGATTTCCATAGTTCTCACTCTAGGCAGATGCTCCAAGCATTAGTTTAGCTATCTTCTGCAAGTCAATACTCTCGCGTGTGAACTCGCCCACTATCCTACCTTCATACATCACCATTATCCTGTCGCTGAGCTTGAAGATCTCATCCAGATCAGCAGAGACGAGCAGGATCCCAGCACCTTTAGATCTGAGCTCCATCATCTTCTGATGAACCGCCTCCGATGCCTTTACGTCTAGTCCGGCTGTCGGCTGCTCGGCCACCAGTATTTGGGCACCGTTTGACAGCTCCCTTGCGACCACAAGTTTTTGGATGTTTCCGCCGGAGAGGCTCCCGACCGTGACCCAAGGATCAGAGGCCTTTATTCCGAACTTGCTTATGAGATCCGAGGCTGACCTCTCGATACTCTCTTTGTCGATTATCATCCTCTTGCTGTAGGGCGGATCCTCAAAGTTTTTCAGTACAAGGTTCTCGGAGAGGCTCATCGTCATTATCACGCCCCGTCTTATTCTATCCTCGGGGATGTAGGCGACGCCCTTCTTTATTATAAACCTCGGCGGCCTGTTTGTTAGATTGCAGTTCTTCATCAGGATTGTCCCTGACTCCACTCTTCTTAGGCCTGTGATCGCTTCCACAAGCTCCTTCTGACCGTTCCCCGCGACACCTGCTATTCCAAGTATCTCTCCCGCGTGGAGAACCAGGCTCACTCCCTTCACCGCTATCTCCCCGCGGTCTCCCTTAACCTTCAGGTCCTTTATCAGAAGGAGCGGATCCCCGGTACCTCCGTGCTCAATCTTGAGAGATGGATAGAAACCCTCGACGATGAGTGAGGCCAGTTCAACCTCGTTGGTCTCCTTGGTGGGGAGGGTTTTCACGACCTTGCCCCCCCTCATTATGGTTACCCTGTCGCTTATAGCCAAGGCTTCCTTGACCTTGTGCGTTATGATTATTATGGACTTGCCCTTGGACTTCAGATCCTTTATCATCCTGAAGAGATCCTCAACCTCGATTGGCGTCAGAACCGAGGTGGGCTCGTCCAGTATGAGTATGCTCACGTCTTGGCAGAGCAACCTGAGGATCTCGACCCTTTGCCTAAGCCCCACTGGCAACTGTTCGATTCTTGCATCAGGGTCTATCTTCAGGTTCAGGCTCTCAGAGACGAACCTTATCTTCTCCTTCACCTGCTCCAGATCCAGTCTGCCTTTCAGCGGAAGACTGAGGGCGATATTTTCCGCTACTGTGAAGGACGGGATGAGTGTGAAATGCTGATGGACCATACCTATTCCAAGGCTGACGGCTTTAATGGGGCTGTTTATTTCCACTCTCTCCCCATTGACGTAAATCTCCCCAGAGTCCGGTGATATGCATCCAGATATTATCTTGACCAAGGTGCTTTTTCCGGCACCATTCTCACCGAGTATTGCATGAACCTCTCCCTTCATAACGGAAAGAGTGACTTCCTTGTTGGCTACTATGCCGTTTGGATAAGTCTTGGTTATTCCCTTCACATATAACGCAATTTCACTGCCTGAGGGCTTATTCTCCTGAGTTGCTGGAGGTTCAAAACCTGACTTTTTCAAAAAAAATAGAGGGGTTAGCATAGGGAGGACCCCTATGGAGTTGGTTCGGCAAAGTTGGGTGTTGATAGGGGTACGAGTTTTCCTTCCACTGTCCACTTTATGGTTCCGTTGATTATCTGGCTCTCCAGATTGTCGGCGAATGCCTTCACGCTCGGGAAGTTCTGTGCGAATGCGTTGTTCCACACGAATTTCGACCCACCGGTCTTCATGGTGGTGTAGTAGATGCCTGCAGGGAAGTTGCCAGATTGTGCGCCCTGAATGAACGTCTTGACCATCGGGTACAGATCCCAAGCGACGCTGCCGATGACAACGTCAGGAGCCAGGCTGTTCTGATCCACTATATTTCCA
>JBMFMY010000059.1:0-7393 GCA_049970435.1 Candidatus Methanomethylicaceae archaeon | reverse complement strand
ATTATGAGATCCAAATCGATTTTTGCAATAGCTATTGCAGGGATGATGGTAGTCTCGGCTTTTGCTTTTGTACAACCACTTGTGCTGTCTGCAGATCAACCGCTTTTCAAAATGACCCTTGTCGCTCCTGGAAGCGCCAACCTGCTAAGACGCCAGTGGGGTCTTATTATTGCCAACTCCTTCCAGTCAGTGGGCATAGACGCCAGGGTTGTCTTCTTGGGATGGGGCTCCGTTTATGATAGAATCTTAACTCCACCGCCAGAGAATATTGGAAAGACATGGGACGAGGGCGGATGGGACGCGCTCTTCATTGGATGGACGCCAGGCTCACCCTCAACACCATTCTCCGGGGCATTCCAGACATACTACGGCAAGAACCTTCCACCCAACTCTAATTACTTCCTATGGACTAATCCTGAGAGCGACAGGTACATTGAGGAGTTCATGACAAAGGGCTACACGCCAGAGGGCATACAGGCCTTCAAGAACTGGCAGATGGTGCAGTATCAGGATGTCCCAGCATCCCAGATATTCTTCTCAGAGGCAGTATTCACTGCCGACAGCGCTCTCAACTTCCATGGCTACGAGTGGATATTTGACAATATCGGGCCTGTCCCGCAATTCCTAACTGGGAGGAGTGAGGTCGTACTAGCCACCACAGGAGAATTGTTGGATCTCTGTCCCCCGCTGTCTAATTCTTGGTACGACACCGAGGTCTTCAATTCTATATTCGACTCACTATACTGGCTCGACTCTAACTACAACTATCAACCCGCGCTTGCATTAGACCATCCGACTGTTTCTGCAGATGGTAGAACCTACACTTACCACTTGAGACCAGGCGTGTACTTCCACGACGGTGTGGAAGTGACAGCAGACGATGTAGTCTTCTCATTCTTAGCCTATCTGAACCCCCAGTCTGGCTCGCAACAGTCAGCCTATGAGGCTGGATACATAGGTGAGGATATAACCTTCAAGTGGTTGGACGGGACTACAACCAGACTCGTCATAGACCTGGAGAACGGGGTTGGTTATTATCCTGCTCCAGATAACGTTACCAACCCGAGAAAGGCTACAATTGAAGCAGTAGACAAATACACAGTCAGAATTACCATAGCTGACTTCGGAGGACTTGGCAAGCCCGCCGCGACCTTCCACCCTGAGGGCGATGGTGTTGCCATACTTCCAAAGCACGTCTTAGGTAGTGTGCCTTTTGAACAATGGAAGGAGCACCCATTCAACAAAGGCACTGGCACATACGAAGCTAACGGAAAGACATTCTCAGGTCCTATAGGCTGCGGTCCGTACAAGTTCGTTAGCTACGACCCCGTCAGGGGGATCGTAACACTTGAAAAGTTCAACAACTACTGGAACAAGGCCTCTTTGGAGTCACAGGGTCTTTTCACGGTTCAGAAGTTCTATGTAAGGTACATTGTTGAGAAGGACGCAGCAATCGCCGCCCTGAAGAACGGAGAGGTCCACATACTAGACCAGAACTACCAACTCGCGAGGGACTACCAGGCAGGCAACCTAAACTTTGCCACCAACTATATCCTGAGAGGCTCAGGTATACAGCAGCTGGGTTATAACATGAGGCACCCTGTGTTCGGCACAGGAACCGCAACCCCGCTCGGCAAGCAAGACCCGTCTAGAGCTGCAGAAGCTGCCAGATATGTAAGGCTCGCCTTTGAGTATCTCATACCTAGGAAACTGATCATCGATAACCTCTTGAGCGGATTTGCAGAGCCTGCCTCGGTACACGTCAACCCGCTGAGTCCATACTACAACACCGCCTGTGTACCAAGGGAATACGATCCTGAAAAAGCCAAGGAGTACTTGGCTTTGGCTGGATACAAGGTTGGTCCTGTGGGAGGTCAAGTCACCGTTGGTGCCACATACCTCGTGAATGAGCCAATAGTATTCACTGGTCAGTTTATAGTTGATCCTGTAGCTGCAGTTGAACAGGGTGGCTTTGTAGTTCTCTTGGAGATGAGCACAGACAACTCAACATTTACACCAGTAGCCCAAGCAATAACAACAACTGGTGGATACTATCAGTTAGTCTATGTTCCGACAAGCACAGGGACATACTACTTCAGAGTAACTCTGCCCGGCGTTGGAGCAAAGACTGCTGCAGCATCAACGGCTACAGGTCCAACATTCCCATACAGCGGGCTAACATTATCAATTGATCCGCAAAAAACAAGTTCGGTGAAAGTAACGGTCGCCTCCGTTGACGATATGCTGGCCACTTATAAGAACCAAGTATCCTCACTGAACTCACAAGTTGCTTCTCTGAACGCGCAAGTTGCCTCTCTCACTAGCATTGCCTATGGTGCTATCGCATTAGCCATAATTGCGATAATAATAGCTGCGGTACTTGGCATGCGCAAGAAATAGAAAACCTCTCTTTTTCTTTTTTTATTCTTATTATTATTGTCTTATTCTTATTATTATCTTGTTATTTAATTTGTATAATATTTTTAACCATCCTAGCATTTATTTCAAGGTTTACATGCCCAAGCCGCAGATGATTGGCGATTTTAAATAAGCGATGGGGACACTTTGTTTATATTCTTTGATTACAACATCAATGAAAGTGCTATCAAAATGGACTCTAAGAGTAAAAACCCCCCAAGTATCACAAATCTTTTACCCATTCTGATCTCTCTCTTTGTCCTCTCCCTATCGTTCTTATCTTGTATCGTTGCCGCTTTTCCTTCTATTGTCGTTCTCTTTGCTTCCTCTCTTCGCAAAAAGCGATCTAATCCCAGGAATGACGCACTTGAGATTATAGAGCCGTATACCCCCCCAATTATCAATGCTACGGCGCTCTCTACCATTAAAAGTAGCATATAGGAGTTCACGAAATCCTTTCCAAAAATGTAAGATGTAATCGCCACTAAAAAAGTGGCCAAATTCATTACACAAAAATCCAGTAAATGCTGATTCAAAACCAACGACCTTTTTATGTCCCTGCACTCTGCTCTAAATACTTTTGCGATTTGTTGTCCAATAAAGTTGTCGCCGCAATCTAAATCCAACAACAAAAATAAAAACGATTTTAAGTATGTGGAAGAATTATCCGCATAAAAGTAAAGCCAAACTCATTACTTGGTGAACGAGTTGCCACAGAAGAGTAAGCGAAAAACAGGTCCTTCAAAAATCACTAGAGTTTTCATTCCATTGATCATCTTGATCTTGGTTTTGAGCTACATAGGTTACTTTTTCTCTTCGAACTACGTAACTCCACCGTCACCTTCTTCCTTCAAGCAGGCGGAGTGGATGTCTTTCATCCCCTCTCAGATAGAGGGCTTCAGATATCTGAACATAACATCTCTCTCATTGTATCCGAACCTCTTCTCAAGCAACACGATCCTCTCAATTCCTCTCGTAAACCTAAACATAAGCATCTCAGACGTTAAATACGGTCTCGACATGCTCATCGGCGAGGACATGATAGTCAGCATAATAGCACTAAACTCTTCTATACAGAACGAAATATCTTCCTTACTTAATGCCAGCTCGCTGGAAAAAACTGAGTACAAAAATGTCACTCTCTACTTATTACCTGTCTCGCCCATAACAATGCAAGACTCTGCTTGGATTTGTCTATACAAAGGTGCCCTCATAATCAGCGAGGGAAAGAAAACCGATGCCATGGGTCTAGTGATCGACTCTGATTCAAATCCTTTCTTTGTAAATGACACGTTGAAAATTGGATACCTCCTGTCATCATTGGGAGAAGACCAGCTCAGCTTTTCCTATTTCAAATCAGGCGAGAACTCATACAATGTAGACTGGGAGATGCGGAGCATAAAGGCTGGTCTGACTGTTCGCTACCTGCTCCACTTCCCGGCAACCTCAGACTTGGACGCAAAGTACTCGGATGTGGTCAAGAACATTTTTTCGAAATCAAAGAGCGTGTATAAAAGTGACCACTTCATATTTGGAGACTTTTCATACTCCCCATCAGAGATCAGGTCTGTCCTTATGGGTCTATGAAAGGCAACGCTTATTACCCATTCTGCGATTAAAAAATGTGGTTTTGTCTATGATAGAGTGGTATGGTACTCCTGATGAGCTGAATATATCAAAGAACGACATGGATCTGATCGAAAAGTGGGTTGAGGACAACAAAATGGAACTTCATGAGATTTACCACTTCCTTCACGATCATGAGATGGAAGGATCAAAGATAATCTACGGAGAGCAAATTGAGGAGTCAAAGGGTGACACCACAATAATCTCCTACGAAGTGTACATAATCTACGATGTTGCCTTCATAATACGGAGCGAGGAGCGGCAGATTTCGGGAACCAATGAGATTGTAAAGTCTTCAACGAGGCTCGGCGTACTCGAGCTGCCCAGAGTTGAGGGCTGCAAGGACTGTGCAGCTGCCAACAAAGAGCAACATAAACTCTAATAACCCAATTTGCCTCATGAGGTGCTCCACATGGCGCGCCGCCCAGGACTTGTTTACGTGATAGCAAGCCTGCAAGCACTATTTGTGTTGTTTGACCTCGCAACCCCTTTTCTCACTGGTGCCTTTATCTACTATACCGGATCTGAGTTCCTGGTTGCTTACCTCATGGGAGTTCTTGACTTCATACTCATCATCGGTTTCATGCGGGGTTCGAAGTGGGCTTGGTTTTTTGGACTTATCTTCAGCGGCATCAACATAATCAATTACGCCCTCTCCTTCCTCTCCGACCCCATCGCATTGTACGTGCTACTCCTGTTTCTGCGCTTGATACTGATACTCTGTCTGAGAACCAGATCCGTCCGAGAGCACTTTAACGTTGCAGTCACTCGATGAGTGGAAATATCTCCTCCTTTATATACTCCAAAAATTCCTTTGGCTTAACCTCGCTGAATGCTGTCACAACCGAATTCCTTGTTACTCCTGCAACTATTCCGTACTTCTTTGACTTGAATACAATGTACCATATCGTTCCGTGGGTGAGATACTCGTTGTAAAGGGATGTATCCGCCAACTGCGATCCATATAGTGAAAGTTTGTCTACGTTAGGTATATCCACACCATCGAAAAAAATGACCTTCGTATCCTCAGGGTTTGCCTCATGGAACCTCCTGAGAGTTTCAGGCTTTATCTTCGCCTCTACAATACTGCCAGTGGAGATGAATAGTATCTTGCTAAGCTGATTTGCTATGTTGTTCGCAGTCCTTTTCTTCTCAAGCACTACCAACAAAATCCTGTCCCTATCGATCTGGAACAAGAAAGGTGCCTCCATGGTCTTCACCACGAGCCTCTCACCGCCTCTGTGCTGTACTGTAAACGGCACATCCTGGAAGTAGGTCCCCTCGAGGTAGTCCGATCCTAATGAGAGATCTCCCACCTCCGTGATCAGAGTTACCGTCTCATCTCCATGTGTGAATTCCTCTTCTTGCCGGTAACCCTTCAACTTTCCTGAGATGGTGGTCAGATCGACATCCTCTTTGACCTTGAAGACTTTACCAGCGAGGACCATCAACAACACCAAATTTCCTAATCCGTTCAGTAGTATAAATACTAAACTAAGTGAACTACCCCCAGCTTTCGCAGGGGGCTTCCTGCTTCAGCGACGGGACTTGCCCAGCGATCACGGCTTGCGCCGGAACGCTGAGTAGAGGCCCCATCTCCGCAGGCGTTACTTCGGGCCGTCCCAGCCCTAGCGAGAGGATTCGACACGCGGCCCAGTAATCGCGGTCGAACCCCTCCGGAATATTTTGCGAGGTTCCTCTTGGGTTTACCTTCACGAGCCGCCTACCAGCTCTTTCAGCCTTGTAGGACAGCATGTGGAGGAATTTTCCCCAAGAGGCGTCGAGTATCTTCTGCGCAAGGTTACGGTTTCTCGCCATGTTTGCGATGTTTAGGTTCTCCGCTACTATCAGATTGTAGCCGTTGACATAGGAGCGGGAGAGCTTGTGCAGGAAGTCGTTACGCTGATCCACGAGCTTCTCGTAAGCCCTCGCGAGCCTGACTCTCGCTTTTTCCCTATTCTTCGAGCCTTTTTCTTTCCTCGAAAACCGACGATGGAGCTTTCGGATTCTTTCTAGCGTTCGCTCGTAGAAGCGCGGGTTCTCGATCTTTCTTCCGTCGGTGTCCGAGAGGAAGTGCTTTATCCCCATGTCCATCCCGATTGCCTTGCCCGTCTTCGGCAGGGGTTCTGGCCCGTCCTCGACCTGAAATATCGCGTACCATTTTCCAGATCGCTCTCGCTTCACGATTACCCCTTTCACCTCGCCATTGACCTTCCGGTGGAGCTTGATGGGGATCCCACCGACCTTCGAGAGGACAAGCTTGCCATTCTCGAGCCTGAACCCCGACTGGTTGAAGTTGAGGGTCTTGAACCAACCCGCTCCCTTGAATCGAAGCTTCCCCACGTGCCTCCCGTTTCGCTTCAGCCTCGCCAGAGCACGAAGGTTCGCCCACAACTGATAGTTGACCATCTGCAGAACCTTCGAGTACACCTCGTTCAGCTCCGGTCTCTCGTGCTGCTTCAGATCAACTATCAGGGCTTGAGTATCCGCCTGCTTCAGCTTTATCCCCTTCTCTTTTGCGAGGTTCAGCTCCGAGAGCAGGCGGTTGTAGAGCCACCTGCAGAGTGCCATCTGGCGGTTCAGCGTTTTCTGCGTCGTTTTCGAGGGGTAGATACGGAACTTATAGCTAAGCACGCCCTTGCCCCTCCACATATTTTTTCAACACGTCGAGAGTCACCTGTCCGGTTGTAGCAAGGAAATACGATGGAGACCAGAAAATTCCCCTCCAGAGCTTCTTCTTTACCTCTGGGAAGTTTCGTTGGATTTCCCTTGAAGTTATCGTCTTTATAGCGTTGATGTATCGGGGAATTTCCAGAGTGGGCTTCGCTTTGAAAATCATGTGGAAGTGGTCTTTGTCACACTTCAAGTTCAGAACTTCGACCCCAAAACTCTCGCTTATCTCCCTAACCTTCTTTTTCAATAAGTCAACTACCCCGTTCTCCAGGACTTCCTTCCGATACTTTACCACTGAACTAGATGATACTGGAGCGCATATACTGAGTGTGCTCCCTTGTCGAGCCCGTATCTCATAGTTGTATATTTTTCTCATCAACTGTATATAGGTTCCGCCTCTCATCCCCTCCCTTTCGGAAGGGGACTTCTCGGCGGTAGGTTAACTCCACCCAAACAAATATCCAATTAAGGTCGGAGTTGAGTTTTGAGTCCTTAACTCACCGCTCCAAGATCTCCTCCGTCTACCCATGCAAACCTCCTCTGGAGAGACTTCGGGTAATAGAGCTTCCAGTCAAAATCTATTCTCCTTCCCCAGTCCGCATAAACCCTAGGATCTATGTAGTTCTTCAGCGAAGTGTTCAAATTGTAATCCCTTGTAGCCTTCATAGCGTTTATC
>JBMFMY010000058.1:0-7420 GCA_049970435.1 Candidatus Methanomethylicaceae archaeon | reverse complement strand
GCCAGATAGGGAGACCAATAGACGATCCGCATATGGCCAATGTTCAGCTGCTTCTGGAGAACAGCAAAGATTTGACCAGCGGGATGAAGGCGGAGATTGAAGCAATTGTGAACGAAGAGTTCGAAGGGATAGACAAAATAACCGATGGGATACTCGAGCGCAGGTTCACGCTCTATTGAGCTCCTTCATTCTCTCGAGCTGGTATTCATCAAAAATAGCCTTGAGTTTTCTCCTTTTTTCTTTTGAATGCTCGACAAGTTTTTGCCTTGCTGCCTCCATGACATTTTCGAAGGAAGTGCGATCCACTACCACAAAATTTTCATAGTCCACAAAATCAAGATCCCTGAGAAGGATGACAGGAATCTCGAGCTCGTACATCAGGTTGTCAGGTGAGCCTTCTGAAGTGATTATAAATTTCAGGGGAGAATTTCTGAGGTCTCTTTTGAGCTCGTCAGTGGGCGACTCCACCCTCCTTATGAATACACTATCTCTGCAGGACTTGATGGCATCCTTGAGGGTAGGAGATTTTAGAAATATGAGGGATTCCCCAGAGGCCAAAGAGACCATATCGGACATCATTTTGATGTTTTTTGTTTTCTCAGCTTCGAGATCTGTTCTCAGTTTCGCCACTTCGGCAAGAAGAGTACTTATCCGCCTCTCCATTTCATAAGTCTCAGGAGGAGCAGAGACACGATCCCTCTTTTTGAACAGGCGTAGTTCCAGCTCCAGCTCTTCTATTCTCTCCTCAAGTGACTTCACCTTGAGTGATAGGTAGTCCCTTTCGGACTGGAGGTTAGCCAATCTGCTCTCCAGGACGTTTATCAATTCCCTATCTGAAGACCTCCTCTTTCTGGGCGCCATTCGGACAGGTGGCGGAGTTGTGGAGGCTGCTATAGCATCTTTGATGCTCATTCCCCTGATTACCTGAGCCTTGATTTCGTCCAAATTCACTTGTACGCCCAACTCCTTAACGTGGGATGTGCACTGCTCCAATTTATTCTTATAGAAGGAGAAGGCTTTATATGCTGCAGATAGGGCATCGCGCTGGTGTGAGTCGGTCACATCGATTTTCTGCTCTGATACGAGCTTCTCAACGATTTCCAATTTTTCTGAGGTTTTCATGGATTGTTCAGGGAAGTATGTTATGGCGTTGTGAGAGGCAGAGAGTTTGAGTACCATGGATGGTGGAGGGCGGACGTCTGAGGCAAAGATCAGAGCTCTACCGAGTGAAGAGATCATCCTGGTTATGTGCCCTCTGCTGATGCCTCTACCGCTCGAGAGATGGATCACGTTTCCGTTTAGATCGAGAACGGCCAGCCCGCAGACCATTCCCGGATCTACGCCCACGATCAGGTGGCGCTTGTGGATCTGTTCGGCTTTTGCACCAATGGGTTCAAAGTTAAAAGACCTTGAGAAAAGAGGTGTTACCCTAACGTTGAGGCTGGAGGTGCGTATGGGTCTTATGACCCCCGAGAGCTGATTTCTGGGGGCGTAGATAATGAACGTAGCGCTCTCCACACCATGGGATCCTCGTCTAAGTGATAGGTCATAATCGATCCCTCTCGACCGGAGGGCAGACTCTATGCCCTTTGCCAAGCTCAAGATCGCGCCTTGGATGCTCCTTCGGTACCTTCCAGCGCTCATACCACCTGGACCAAAGCTTCTCCTTCTCGAAATCGTGACGCGGGTCTCGGGATCGAAGAGCTTCACAACAAAGCCCTGACCCAAAAATACTGCCCTCGCACAGACTTCGGCGGACTTCAGAGGGAAGAGCTTCTCGCCCCTTGTTATGCCAAGCTCTTTCCCAATTGAGGACAAGGGTTTGAAGCCGTGAATGGGGGATCCCGTCACCTGAACGAGGTCAGCGGTGTAGAGGTAACTCATGAAACTTTTTATCTCCTGCTCCGACCCGAGTTCGTAGATATTGTCTATCGCAACGGCATCAACTTTGTGAAGGTGGACAATCTCGAAGATCTCCTCCCTTGATGCGACTTCTTTTCTGAGCAATATGTCGAACTGGTCAGCCATGACAAGGGAGAACCCAGAGTAAGAGGGCAACCTGTCAAGACCCAGCACGATTTTGTATGGGCTCATGGGATATCAGCATAATAAAGGTTTATATATTAGGAGTTGTTCGATAAATATAATTCACTTAGGGTAATAAAATTAGCTATTTTTAGCATTTAATAAGTAGGCTCATAAATGTATTTTTGCAACAAAAAGTTTAAAAGCATATATTTTACAAATCAGTTAGAATGGTTTGATAAAAGGTGGGATAAATGACTGAAACAGAAAGTTCGAGTTCGATTAATGATGGTGTTATAGTAATAAAGGGGGAAAATGTTGCCAACGTGGCGATGGCGCTTTCGTCCCCAACAAGGATCCAGATATTGAACTATATAAAGGGTAAGGAGGTCGACATGCAGCAGATCGCCGAGCTCATAAAGCAGAGTAAGGCAAACGCGAGTGCGCAGATGAGAATACTCGAAGGGGCTGGACTCGTAAAGACCATATACAAGCCCGGCGTGAGGGGAGTAAAGAAGGTCTGCACGACTAATGTTAAAGAAGTTAGGCTAATACTCGAATAGCTTCGTAATTATCCTTAATTTTTATTTTCCATTTTTCATTTTTCCTTTTATTTACCTTTTGCCTTTATATTTGGCTTTAAATTACTAGATTTTAAAAATTAATGCGATAACGCGTTCTGCTTTGTCAGCCAGCTTTATGATCAGCGGTGCATTATTTCAATTTTTCAAGATGCTGGCGGAAGCCCTGACGAAGCCCAGATATGGTGGAGAGGGGTTTCCAGGTCTTGACTTGAACTCTGGGTGAGCCTGTGTCCCCAGGAAGAAAGGATGATCAGGTAGTTCAATAAATTCAACGCGTCTCTTGTCATAGGAGAACCCACTGAGGATCAGTCCTCCCTCTCTTAGGGATGACCAGTAGTCGGGATTCACCTCGTATCTGTGGCGGTGCCTTTCTGAGATCTCTTTGGAGCCATAAAGGCTGTGGGCGAGTGTGCCTTCCTCAAGCAGTATTTTGTAAGAGCCTAAGCGCATTGTACCGCCTAGGACACCGACACTCTTCTGTTCTGGCAGAAGGTCGATCACTGGGTGTGGGGTGCTCGGGTTAACTTCTGTGGTATCGGCATTTTTGTAACCTAGGACATTTCTCGCGAACTCGACCACGGCTAGCTGAAAGCCAAAGCATATCCCCAAAAATGGAATCTTGTGCTCACGGGCATATTTTATCGTCACGATTTTGCCCTCGGTTCCCCTGGCACCGAACCCTGGCAAAACCATTATTCCATGATATTTTTCAAGTGTGGAGACTGTCGAAGGATCCTCCTCGAAGACTGTGGTCTCTATCCAGTCCAGCTGAGGTGTAACACCAACTTTTGCACCTGAATGCTTGAGCGCCTCTATGATACTTACATAAGAGTCTGCCAACTTGGTGTATTTCCCACACATGGCTATCTTGACGATCCTTCTTGGTCTCGTGAAGGATGCCACTATAGACTCCCACTCAGTCCAGTTCGGTTGGTTATTGGTTAAGGCGAGCCTCTTGAGAATATATTCGCCCATACCCTGTCTGTCCAGTTCCATGGGAAGCATGTAAATATTTTCGACATCATAGGAAGTGAACACTGCTTCGTAGGGGACGCTACCGAACAAGGAGATCTTCTTCTTTACTGACTCTTCCAGAGAAACGTGGCACCTTGCGACCAGGATATCTGGTTGTATGCCGATTCTCCTCAGCTCTTGGACACTATGCTGGAATGGCTTGCTCTTTTGCTCTTTGGTCACATCCAAAATCGGTACCAAAGCCAAATGTATGAAGAGAGTGTTGTCATAGCCCTCCTCGAGGCGCATCTGCCTGACTGCCTCAAAGAATGGGAGGCTCTCTATATCTCCAACCGTGCCGCCAATCTCTACGAGAAGTATGTCGCATTTTGCCATTTTTGCTGCGGTTCTTATTCGGCTTTTTATCTCGTCAGTGATGTGAGGGATGATCTGGACACATCTCCCTAGATATTCGCCTTTTCGCTCTTTCTCTATCACAGACGCATAAACCTGACCAGTGGTAATGTTGTTAAACTTCGGGATGTTGATGTTCAAGAACCTCTCGTAATGACCCAGATCAAGGTCGGTCTCGCCGCCATCCTCCGTAACGTAGACCTCTCCATGCATGTATGGGTTCATCGTACCGGCATCCACATTGACATAAGGATCTATCTTGACTGCAGAGACTGAATAGCCCCTCACCTGGAGCATCTTTCCTATAGATGATGTGAGTATCCCTTTTCCGACGCTACTGAGTACACCGCCCGTCACAAAGATGAATTTAGTCATCATTGATGCCCCCTCAGTTTTTGTAGAGTATCAAATAGTAAAGATAAAAAGGTATCCCAGAAGGCAAGTTCATGAGGGCATGACGCTGCCATCGGAAAAATTTTCTTCTATGTTTCGTTTCTTTTAAACATACTGGGCGTACGGATCCAAAGGTATTATATGCCTTTCTATGTGCAGGATACAGGATTTCAGAAGGATGAAATCTATGAGCTATTCTCCTAAAGCTGTACTATTTTGCAATTCTCCTCTCAGGAATGCGGTGATCTAAACTCTTGAGGTGAGTGTGAACTAGTACTTATCTATCATTTCAATGCGCTTTATGTTCCAGGTCCCAGAGTTGTGGTGCCAAACGGTCTCGGCTTCGACCACTTTTAGCTTCTTTTTGAAGAGGGGGGAGTCGCAGACAAACGTCTCGTACTCACCTCCCTCTCCAGAGGGATTCAACCCGTATTTCTCTCTAAGTCTTAGCAATCTGCTGACCCGGTCCCAGTCCAGAAGCTTGCCCAACCACTCCCTGTCCAAACCTTCGGCTGAAACGGATGTGAAATAAACCTCGAATTTCAAATTCAGGATCTCGGCCAGAAGATCAGACTCTAGCGTTCCCCAGAGAGGTGAAAGAGACCTCAGTCCCAGCACCTCACATAATTTTTCAATTCTGGACTTCTGATAATTGCTTGCTATTGCCCCTGAGGCTATGCCCTCTGCACCGAACCGACTCTTTAGTGATGAGAGAAAAGGGATCAGTTCAGCGACTTCCTTCTCCTTTTCTCCGGAGACCGTCAAGCCATGCCATGGAAGACCCATGCATTGGGCTTGTAGCCTGGCGAGCTGAACATTAGGTCTGTGAAACATCCACGAGTCTGGCTTTTCAGGCATAACTGTTAAAAGTGACACAATCTCGTGGTCTTCTCTCAATAGTTTGTAGAGGGCAAGATTGCTGTCCTTTCCTCCAGAGTACAGAATCACCAAGCGCAAGTGCTCACCCTCATGATGCCAGAAGTAGAGCGATCAATCCAGTTAGAAATATACCATCGAAGGTACCAGCGCCGCCTATGCTTACGCTTGGGGCACCCAATTTTTTGAAGTCGTTTTTGTGGAAAAGATCCGCCCCCAAAAGTGTGCCTATAGTTCCTCCGACATAAGCCACCACCGGAGCGTAATCTCCACCAATCAACAATGCAATCAGCGCGGTGAGTACTGGCGGAATGAAGCCTGGAACAACGATGCCCAGACCTTGGACTGGCTTGGATAAGAAGTAGGTCAGCACTGAGATCAGGATCGCGGCAAAAATAGAGACAGGCACGGCATCTGGATTTGCCAGCAAAAGATATAAAGAGAGAACAAGGGGCAGCACGGCACCGCCGAGGTTCATGTAGACCGTAGTATAAGACTCCCTAGACTCGATGGAGGGCACCGGATAAGGGATCCCCATGAAGTATGCGTATCGCATAACAAAAACAGGGACATCGGTTTTAATTTTCCATAGGGGGAAGTTGATGGTGCTGCCGATTAGGCTGAAAGTCAAAAATAACAGAAACCCGTACCATGGAAGACCAAAACGGTTAAGGGTCCTCCCAATAATGCCGAAGAGTAAGAAGGGAACCATAAAAATGAGGACAATGAAGAATAGGGCGAGCATTATGCCGACGATGGGCAGGAAGAGATATCTACGCATATGATGACCTTGTGTGTAACTCAGAGAGAAAGCATATAACTTTTTACCTCTAGGTATAATGGTGTGATTCTTTATGGAGAGGGCGCTTGTTACAATCACTCCATCTGAGGCTAAGAGGTTAATAGGTAAGGCCGTAGCGTCCATGGAACCAGTGCTCAACGCAATGAAGAAAGGGATTATTGTCATATGCCTAGGTACAACAAATGCATTTGTTGCAGAGGA
Source organism: Candidatus Methanomethylicaceae archaeon (assembly GCA_049970435.1). Classification (GTDB taxonomy): domain Archaea; phylum Thermoproteota; class Methanomethylicia; order Methanomethylicales; family Methanomethylicaceae; genus JBMFMY01. Next base: position 1,171 of record JBMFMY010000058.1, on the reverse strand, counting down.
GATCACTGGAAAGGAAATCAGGGAGAAGGGTAGGTTTGCTATTGGAATAATAACCCCCCGCGGGACTTGTGTAACCGATCCAAGTAGCAGGATGAAAGAGTTGGTCATTAGGAACGGGAAGGTGACAGAGCTCACAATGAAAGATGTTTTAGATGAGCTAGGTCCTGATGATGTATTTATCAAGGGGGCGAACGCCATTGATCCCTTTGGGAATGCAGGTGTATTTTTGGGCTCTCAGACGGGTGGAACTTTGGGGATGAGCATAGGTATATTATTGTCTAGGGGGGGTCAAGGTGATAGTCCCAGTTAGTCTTGAGAAGTTGATACCCTACCCCATAGCGGACATAATTACTAAGGTTGGAAACAGAAAGTTCCGCTATTCCATGAGTTTGCCGGTTGGGATGATGCCCATTCCGGGGGAGGTTGTGACAGAAGTTGAGGCATTCAACATACTCTTCGGATGTGAGTGCTTTCCAATAGGTGGAGGCGGTATAAACGGGGGCGAGGGGTCTAGGTGTTATCTGCTGGAAGGGGAGAGGCTTGAGGAGGCATGGGAGGATATAATTAAGATTAAGGGAGAGGCAAAAGTAGTCGCAGAGGAGGAAGACTGCAAGAAGTGTAAAATGTTGTGTTGGGGGCGATCATGATTGCTACTTGAAGTGCAAGATCTGCATGTAACTGTGGAGAAAAAAGAGCTCCTCCGAGGAGTCAATCTTGGTGTTGAGAAGGGGGAGGTTGTGGCGATCATGGGACACAACGCCTCGGGAAAGACGACACTTGCCCTCACACTTGCAGGCTTCCCACAGTACAATGTCACTAAGGGAAGGATAATTTTCAACGGGGAGAACATCACCTACAGAGCAATACACGAAAGGGCAAAGGCAGGGCTGGCAATAGCTTTTCAATCGCCTCCCGCCATAAGAGGAGTAAGGCTCGGGGACATGATTGCACTCGCAAGCGGAATAAACCCGTGGGCCTCTAAGTCAGACACGGCATTTGTTGAGAGCGTCTTGAGGAAGGTCAATTTGGAGCCAAAACTTTACATGGACAGAGAGCTAAATGTGGGTTTCTCAGGGGGCGAGAGGAAGAGGAGTGAACTGGCGCAGATATTTGCCATGAAACCAAAACTGATAATTTTGGACGAGATAGACAGTGGAGTGGATATAGATTC
>JBMFMY010000057.1:0-7436 GCA_049970435.1 Candidatus Methanomethylicaceae archaeon | reverse complement strand
GTAACTGTATGGATCGAGCCCTACGGATGAAGCAGGAACCTGGAGTACCCTAAAAGGGAAAATTCAGAAACGCTCCCCGAGCAGAGGCTGTGAGGGAGTAACAGGAAGGAAAAGTGGAAGCCCCGTCCGTCAGGGCGTGGAGGAGGTCACTAAAAGTATCCTATTTAACTCTTATGTAATACTAGTTTAACTCTTATGTAATACTAGCAATGTCTCTCCAACTTGACCATCAGTATGATGGATGATAAGACTGGATTCTTTTTTGATGTTAAATGAAATATAGCGAGTTAAACACACATTCATATTATATGCAGTTACGTCAAAGGAAGTTAATAATCAAACTCGCGTAATTTTGCGTCTCGACATTAACCCACCTCTTCAATCATGAGTATTGGGTCATCGGTCAGGCGAAAGTCAATAACGGCATAGCCACCTTGGGCTTGAACATTCCAACTCCTGTGCTCAAGTTTCGTCGCTTCGGCTATAATTAAGGTTGAGGCGTTTGTCGGAAGGCTTATCTCGCATCTCGGCAAATCGTGTGGCCATTCTGAAGTAACGATAGAGCTGTTGTCGCCCCTCATAAACCTGTAAAAAGTAATCCCGTTGAGCGTTGTTGTTTCAGCCCTGTCAAAGAAGTCAATCCTCTCTTGAAGGAAGCGGTGGAACGACATCAAAATACCCTCGCCGTAAATGCCGAATGTGAGACTTGGCTGGGCGAGGAAGACTTTCTCCACCCCTATGCTCAGTGCCCTCGGATAAACCTCGACTACCCTCTTTGCTACGCTGTATTCCCTTTCCCTGCTCATTTTTTCATCAGGGTCGCCGGGCAAGATCTCTGAAAACCAGACTGGCTTGCCTATCCTCGCCTTAAGCATGAGGATATTGCTAAGGTTCGCATCGTCGTGAGTGTTGAAGACGTCGATGTAGTTCTCGAGCCCCTCTTTGAGAAAGCCGTCGACATCGCCGTAGTTGATGGCCCCGTTCATCACCACCGCCTCGGGGTTTGCCCGTTTGATGGCATCGTAGCTGCTCTTTAAAAGGCGGATGTAACATCCGTCGTACACGCCGTGGGGCTCGTTTCCGATCTCGAAGTAGCGAACTGGGTAGTGGAGGCCCGGCATGTCGTCCACGCCGTCGCCGTCATATCTTTCAGCCAAGGCAGAAAGCCACGAGAGGTAGCCCTCCCAATCACGAGGCTCCTCGAGGTACCAAGGGTTGAAATTTGCCATCCCCTTCTGATCCCATGGGTTCCAAGTGTAGATGGTGACCAAAAGGTGGGTGTTGTATTCTTGAACCGTTTTTACAACGAAGTCCGCGACAGTCCAGTCGTATCTGCCCTTTTCCTTCTCGATAAATCCCCAAGTAAAAACTTTCGAGGGATGGGGACGAACAAAGAACGCTCCTGCTTCGATTGCCCCCTGGAGCTCCTTAACAAACTGTACCCTGCCCGCCTGGGTTTCGAGCTAGTCGTCCAGCAACGTGAATGTCAAGGTTCCGAAATGAGACTTTTCCGTCTGTTCCCAGTTGGGGAGGGATGCCCGTATCCTTTGACCCTGGGACTCGAGGAACCACCATTGAAGGTTTTGTATTATGTTGGGTAGTAGAAAGGTTGAAAATAAGAAAGTGACCGCGATTATCACGTACATTTTTTGATTTTTAGTTGTCAGCATACTCTCACTTTTTCCCCGCTCTTCTCAACAATGCGGTTCTCGTGCCCAATTGCATTATTTTAATATAACTTAAGAAGGCTTCAAAATACTTAAGCTCGCTCATAGATGGAATTAGTAATGGCATATATTTTAGTTAAACGGCGCCCTTCAATTGGAATGGCTTGAGTGGTGCGACAGCCCCCTTGGGGTGGATGACCCATCTCCTCAGGGCTTTCAGGTGATCGACATCCATCCCGTTATCCCGCGAACGGCGCTGTCTGGACTTAGGGCCGCTCCCTTCCGGGCCTAACCCGGTTCGCCCAGCATGCGGGGAGCCCGCCCCTCCAGGCGGACCCTTACCGCGCCAACGCCCCCGCGGGGCGAGACTTCTACGTCGACGCCCCTAAACCCTGAAGGTGGAACCACCGCCCCCAAGGGTTACTGGTCCTACCATGACGACCGTTTGTAGAGGAGAGGAGGCCGAGCCCTCCGACCCTACCTGTCGCACCAATCTGATCAATTCAAGAGCCTGTTAATAAAATTATTACTTCAAAAATTTGAATCCATTAACTTTAGTCGGATTTCTGAACTCAATCCTAATATCGAGAGAAGCTCGCACATCCTGCAGACCTCTCTACCCGAGGGGGACCCGCACTTTTTACAATACTTTATTTCTCCGATCTCTCCTTTCAACAAACTACTAAGTTTGTCTGCCGCCCTCACCATGGAGAATTTTGTTCCAGGATGCCTCTGCTCGATCCTATTTAGTATATCGCGGACTTCGTCCCTTAAAGAGGCCCTAACATAAGGACATTCTTTTTCATAAAGCGGGTAGCCCCTCAAGTAAACATAGATGGCTATCTCTTTCTCGGGTATGTATCTCAGAGGTTTAACTCTTGGAACAAATCCCTCCCTTACCTTTATTGGTTTAGCGCCAAGTCTTATCATTCTAGTAACGTCCCCGCGCATCAAATTTATGAATATTGTCTGCGCTTCATCATCAAGATTATGACCTGTTGCCACTTTTGTGGCACCAAACTTGATGGCTGCCTCGTTTATCAGTCGTCTTCTTAAAACTCCGCAGAATGTACATCCAAGAAGTCTAATGCCTTTGGAGTTGGCAAGATTATAAATCTCCTCAAGGGAGCTTCCATAACACTCCTTAAAACTTACAACATGATGTTCTACTCCCAACTCCATTGCAACTTTTTTAGCGATACCCACCCCCTCCTCTCTATAGCCCCTAACACCTTCATCTATAGTAACCGCAAAAATTTCAGTATCATATTTTCTCTCTATTTTGGATAGTATATAAAGAAGTGCTAAACTATCCTTACCCCCAGATAATGCTACCATTATTCGGTCTCCCGACTCAAAAAGAGATTCTCTCTTAATAGTTCTGAGAGCAGTCCTTTCTACACTCCTCATGAAGCACTTCTTACATAAAACCTCGCCCGAGTGCCTCCTCCAATAAAATGCCTCTCTCCCACAATTACACAGTGTAGCTGTCAATTTTAGGCGCCTCTATCCAAACTTGAATGATGGAAAGACCATAAAACTCAAAGATATATTTAATACCAATATCATTAAGCATGTCCACCTTAAAATCTGGCTCGTTTTATCGGACAGACCCTTTTTCTTGAATAAGAAATTTATCATTAGCTCTGCCAGTTTATCACCATCCAGAGCAGTAACTGGCATCATGTTTATCAGACCAACGTTCAAAGAAAGAATGTAAATCCACGAAAGCGATCCTAGTATATAAAAGGGGAGGAAAGCGGGAACAAAATCGTATTTTGGCTTATAATAAGGATAGGTGTATATTCCAATATAGGCTGAATTTGACGTTGGTGACTGTCCAAGTTTAAAATCAATAACAAAACTCTTGCCATCTCTTATTATTGTAATAGGGACCAAGGAGTTTGGAGGTATCTCCTTCAATATTCGTTCTAAGTCACCTGTGTTTTTAATAAAAGAACCATTAATGCTAACGATGGCATCCCAGATTTTCAAAACCCCTTCCGCAGGAGAGCCGGGTACCACCTCAGTTATCTGGACCCCCGATGGTGTGGCATCATAAAGTGGTGAGATCACCAGCGTTCCATTTGTCAACAGAGAGAGCGCAACTAGTGCGATCAAAATGTTTGCAGTTGAGCCTGCTGCATAGACTCTTGCCTGGGAAGACTTCTTGGCCTTCTTCAGATCTTCTTCATCAGGCTCAACAAAAGCCCCAGGTATTATGGCCAATAATAACAGACCTGTGCTCTTTATCTTTATACCCTCCGCTCTCGCCGCGACACCATGAGAAAATTCATGTGAAACCAGAATTACTACTATTGACAAACCGAAGAAGAACAATGTGTTGAAGGTTGGGCTAAGAGTCAAGCCAGGTATGAGCAGTGATACAGGCGACGCCTCTTCAACCTTAAAGAATAAAAAGAAGAGATTTCTGGCGAGTATGTATGTTATGTAAATTGACCCTCCTATCGATATCGCTATTCCAAGAGTCCACACGATCTTCCAGACCGGCCTCAACTTCAAACCTACCTTTTCAATGAGTGAGTTAAATTTGGTCGTTCTCCAGATCAAATAAAAAGGACGAACCTCAACACTCTTTGGCAGAAAATGCTTTGCCATAAGCAAGGCAGACCAGAATACCAAAAGAATTGCTAGGAATGATATCCACTGATCCATTTTTTCCCGCCTCAAACAATATTATCTCTCTGATCTCTATATCACTTGGTGATACTTGGGATGCATGCTGTGGTTTTTATAACTGTCGGATGTAAGGAGGAGGCCAAAAAAATCGCTCAAGAACTCGTAGATAAAGGTCTTGCTGCATGTGTTAACATAATCGATGGGATCGAGTCGGTATTTTTCTGGCAAGGGAAGACTGAAATCACATCAGAAAACCTTCTTCTCGTTAAGACTACAAAAGATAAGCTAGAACTTCTAACAAAGAAAGTCAGGGAATTGCATAGCTATTCTGTACCAGAAATTATCTGGCTTAATTTAGATGGCGGCCTCAAAGAATATTTGGATTGGGTCAAGAAAAGTACAGAAAGAGTGTGAGGGTGGTGGCGAAAAAAGTATCGCCAGTTTACGAGATAAGAGAGGTAATTTACAATGAAGCGCGTTGGAATTTGCTCAACAAACTCAGAGAGACCGCAATTGCGATACTTAGCCAACTGAGTGTCAGAGGGATCTATGCAATAGTACATGGTAGCATCGCCCGTGGGGATGTAAATGAGAAGAGTGACGTGGACATATTCGTTCCGGAAGTCATCCCCTCATATATTTTGGAGACCACACTACATGATGCTGGCTTTAAGATTATAAAGAGGGAACTCACCCAAGCCACACCGAATCACGCAGTTAAGGCAATCATCTATCTTGATGAGAACATAAAGGTCACATTCCCTCTTCTACCCTTAAGACAAAGGGAGAGGGAGTTTTACAAATTTGGAGGAGAAGTTGGACTTAAAGAGTTGCAGGAATGTAAACGCGTTCCCGGAGTTGACAAGAGGCTGACGCTAATCGTCCCGACTAACTATGGGCATTACGAATATTCCATAATATATAACGTCGTGGAGGTCTCAAAACTAGTAGGCGTCAGTTTGGGACTCATAAATGAGCGCATAAGGGTTTTAACCAGAAGAGATGAGATCGGAAGGACTGGAATATATTTCAAGGTCGATCTTCACGAAGATGAAAGCTTTGAAGAAAAGTTGAGAGAGCGGGCATCAAAAGACCCGAGCCTCCGAAGACTCCTAACACAACGTGGTATGAGGTTTATATATTGAGCATATCTTATGGGGAGTACTTAGGCTGTCTACACTTGCGCCCTTTCTTCTCGTATGTTTTGTACTTGGCACTCTGGTCGTCACAGTTCGCGCAGAGAGCGTCCAAGAGAAGTTCCAAAATACGATAAGTAGCTGGATGAATTTTTTGAGACGAACCTTGAATGGTTCTCTATTACCTTAAGTGAGTTTTTAAAGAGTCATCAAGATAACCTACTCCACGATAGGTCTCGCGGGGTTTATGCTGTGGGCTTCTGGGTTTTCCAAACACACTGGAAGGAAGCTCATGGTCGGTGCCTTAATAATGGCTTTTGTATCTGAGATTCCACTCTAAAGAGGAGAGCAGGAAGCTCCTTGCCACAACAAGGGCGTAGTTCAGAGACATGCTTATTAGTAAATAACCATCACATCCTTTTTATGATAAAACGAATTCCGAAGGGATGCGAACTCTGCCTAAAAGGTGCTAAGCTAGTCCTCTTCATAACTGGCTTGTGCGACCGCTGGTGTTATTATTGCCCATTAGGGGAGATGCGAAAAGGGAGGGATGTAGTTTACGCCGACGAGACGGTGATCAATAAAGACCTCGAGGTGCTACTTGAAGGCAGGTCTATAGATGCTGAGGGCACGGGGATTACAGGTGGGGATCCCCTCATCCGATTGGGCAGAACATTGAGATACATCAGAATGCTGAAGGATTTTTTTGGCAAGAGTCACCACATACACTTGTATACAAATGGCATGTACGCAAGCAAGGAAGCCTTATCAAGACTAAAGGATGCGGGTTTGGACGAGATCAGGTTCCATGCAACAAAATCCAACAGAGAAAAGATCAAAATCGCCAAAACTCTAGGTCTAAGTGCCGGCGCAGAGGTCCCAGCAATCCCTGGAGAAGACTCTCAACTCAAGGAGTTGGTTCTGTACCTCCAAGAAATAAGAGCAGATTTCTTGAACATCAATCAACTTGAATTTACACCTCAAAATGCTTACCAGTTGAGGGAAAGGGGCTTCGAGCTTGAGGGACCCGTTGTAGCAAAAGGCAGCGCCGAGACTGCTTTTAGAGTTATCGAGTGGGCAGAGACGCAAGGGATAGACCTTCCAATCCATTACTGCTCCGCAAGCGCAAAGGATAATTTGCAATATAGGATGCGGCTCCTGAGACGGTTGAAGAACGTCATTCGCCCCTATGAGGAGTCCACAGATGACGGACTAGTCGGAAAATTTTTGATCAAACCGAAGAGAGTCTCTCCTATGGAATTGCGGCGGAGATTGGTATACGAGCTCGGCATGCCCCCCTATATGTCTAAGGCATCGGCAGATGGGCAATCTTTGGCTGTCCACAGAACCTTCCTGGAAATTGCCCTCAAAATTTCTCCCGACTCTGAAGCATTTTATGTCAAAGAACTTCCAACAGTTACCAGAGAGAAAGTTGCCAATCTTCCACTAAGCCACTGAAAATCGGAGCAGAGCAGCTATCCCTCCGAGATTAAAAAGTTGCAACCCTTTCTCATGCTCTGCCCCTATAAAATAGACTTTCCCTCCATAACTTTCTGTTTTTCTGCACAATTCTTCTATCAAACCCCTCTCCTCAGGGGATACATTCTTCAAAAGCCGCTCTGATACTAGTAGAGCGTCAACCGCTCCTCGTTCGACAGCATTCTTTACCTCTCCCATACCATAAGCGACTAGGGACGGCTTCTTTACCAGACGAAACAAAAATTCATCTACGAGTTTCGAATCTCGGATAAGCAAAGAGTTCTGCAAAATTCTATTGAGCACTCCCCGTCTCAAGATCTCCCTTACTCCAGAGGGTCCTATTGAGGAAGTGCTCTCTTCCACGGCGTTTATGTGCTTAAACTTGTCTTTGAGTAGAGAAAGCAATTCACTTTTTGTAAATCCTGGTCCTCCTAGAACTACAAATGCCTTTTCTCTTTCAACAAACCTATTCACCTCTTCTGCGACCTTTAAAAGATACTTCGATTTTTCAATC
>JBMFMY010000056.1:7194-7461 GCA_049970435.1 Candidatus Methanomethylicaceae archaeon | reverse complement strand
GAATCTCCAGCTCTGTGAGCCTCAGGTCGTCCTCTGAGAGGCTGGCACGCTCGTTCCTCTTTTTTTTATTTTATCTATATCCCTGAGGTTGTTGTACAAATGGCACAGAGAGGACAGGTGGCTCTTCAACAGCCCCTCCTGCCTTGGTTTGGGGCATATCCTGTACCTTAAGGCAACGGGCACTCCAGCCACCAGAATACAATTTTTAATATTGTGAGTGGAAGATTCCACTCCCTTAAGAGTAAGAGTGGAATGAAAGCAAGCATC
>JBMFMY010000056.1:0-7184 GCA_049970435.1 Candidatus Methanomethylicaceae archaeon | reverse complement strand
ATTAAGATAGAGTGTTTAGTCAGCAGGGGTAGCAATTTGTCGGAGACACTGCCATACGATTTGGAGATCGAGAGGGTTATCGCTGAGGTAAAGTCAAGGGGCGTAAAGAGCGTAATAATTCAGGCCCCCGATGGTTTGAAACCTTACGTAAAGGATCTCTGGGAGGCATTATCTTCCTTCGGCGTTACGGTTTATATATCCACGGACCCATGTTATGGTGCGTGTTCCCTTGCCGATGATTTTGGCAAGATGTTGGGTGCCGAACTGTTAATACATATTGGTCATAGGAGATTTATCACAACAAGAGAAGAGATACCGACGTTATATGTCCCAGCTTATTATACGGGAGACGTAGGTGAACTTGTCATAAGGAGTGCTAAATTTCTTACCTCTAAGGGAATTAAGAGGGTCGGGTTGGTTGCTAGCCTCCAGCACATCCAAAGTCTAAGGGATTTTTTGGAAGGGCTCAGGTCATCAGGATTGGAGGTTGTGGTAGATGAAGTTAGTGGCGGGGTTGTATTAGGGTGCAATGTGGAGGCAGCGAAGAGGATCGCGTGTTCTGTTAATGCGATTTTACATGTTGGAGGGGGGGATTTTCATGCGCTAGGAGTGGCATTGGCGGTCGACAAACCAGTTTACATCGCTGATCCCTACAGGAATGAGGTGAGAGAGATTGAGAGCCTGAAAAGGAAGATATTGGCAAGGCAGTGGTGGCTGGTAAATGAGGCTATTAATGCGAAGACCTTTGGGATTGTTGTTGTGGGGAAGACTGGGCAATTCAACAGGGATCTAGCGCTCTATATCAAAAGAGAACTTGAGAGTAAAGGGAGAAGAGCGGTAATGTTAGTCGCAGACGAAGTGAATTGGGAGAGGCTCTCATGCTTCACTTTTGTGGATGTGTTCATAATAACAGGCTGCCCAAGGATCTCGCTTGACAATCAAGAAAGCTTCGGAAAACCAGTACTTAATGGAGAGGATGCCAGAGAGTTGCTTAAGGTGATGGATAAGTGATCTCCTCCAAGACTGAACTCGAGAGATCTCTGGAGGAGGTTGCGGCGTTCAAGAGGCCGAAGTTGATTTTTGAGCAATACAGACTGCCATCACCAGTTGCCGCAGAGATCTTGTGGTATGTCCACCTCCGCCATAAAGACATAGAAGGTAAAGTTGTAGCAGATCTAGGGTGTGGGACAGGCATGCTGGCAATCGGGGCGGCCCTTTTGGGTGCAGAATATGTGGTCGGGCTAGACATCGACCGTGAGGCCATAAGTGATGCAAAGAACGCCGCAGCGAGGCTGGGTGTGAACGAAAGGGCGGACTTTGTAGTTGGGGATGTGAGGTATCCTTGCCTCAGAGCGGATGTAGTAATACAGAACCCACCTTTCGGCGTCAGGAGGAGGGAGGCAGACAGAGCATTCATAATCGCGGGGCTTTCTATAGCACCAAAGGTTTACTCGCTCCACAGGGGCGGAGACAATGTACGCAGGTTTATATTCAAGTTTGTGAGAGATGTTGGAGGTAAAGTTGATGAGGTGCTTCCGTTAAAGATAAAACTGCCTCCAACTTACCACTTCCATAGGAAGAGGTTTTACCTCTTTGAGGCGGACCTTTATAGAGTAGTGAGGGTAATGAGATGAACGAAGGAAAAACGCGGGTGGCGATCCCAGGAGAGAAGCTGGGCGTAGAGGAAGAGTTCATGCCAGGAGAAGGTGTTTATGTTGAAGATGGCGGACTTTACTCTTCGAGCTTCGGGGCACTTATCATCGATCCAAAGAGCAGGAAAGTGGGCGTGAGTCCGGCCACAAAGGTGGCAGTTCCTGAGGTTGGGGACATAGTTGAAGGTGTAGTTGTGGGTCCTATGAGGGATGACTCCACGGTGATCGAGATCCTCAGTATAAGGGGAAAGAGAAAATTGAAAGGGGTATTCACGGGTATATTGCATGTATCCCAAGCAACAAAGAGTTATATCGACACAATATTCGACGCCGTGGGATTCAACGACTGGGTATTGGCAAAGGTTGTGACGGATTGGCCACCTTACCAGCTATCCACTGCGGAGGACGAGCTGGGAGTTATATATGCCACATGTCCCAGATGTGGTGAAGAGCTTGTCCTGAAGAGAGGCAGGCTCTTCTGCAACAGGGATAAAAGCTTTGAGAGGAGGAAAGTATCGATTCATTACCTAATAAAGGAGGGATCTTATGTCAGTAAAGATAATAAAAGAGGATAAAACCAAACTTGAGCTCGAATTGAAGAGTGAAGACCACACGATGGGGAATTTGCTGAGGAGCACTCTCTTGCTGGACAAACATGTTAAGCAGGCAGGTTATCAGATCATTCATCCACTTACTGGCGGGATAAAACTCGTGGTTTACACAGACGGTGAAGAGAGTCCGCGTGAAGCCGTTCTAAAAGCACTTTCCAAGATTGAGGAAGACACGAAAGAGTTACAGGAGAAACTCGGCAATCTCCTCAAATAGAGGAGACCCTCTTGAGTGATTTGAGAACAATCGCCAGGAGTAAGGACTGGGCCAGGCTTGGAGACTCTTTTGTAAACCTTGCTTATTCCATGGCAAAGACAAAGGCAGTCGGGAGACCAGTTGGCGAAAGAGTCCCAGACAAGGTATTATCCAAGGCGCTGGACTTCTCGAGGACGATCGACGTGAGCAGGATGACCTCGGGAGAGAAGGGAGACATTGTGGAGGCCATACTCGCATACGCTTGGTCAAACAATTTGATATCGCTAGAAGAGGCTGCAGAGACTCTCTATGTGAGGGTTGCAGCACTCAACTTTGAAAGTAGATCCTCCGAGACAGAGGGCGCCGCCAGGGCTTTCTCGGATCTGTTAAGGTTGGCGATTAAGAGGATCAGGGAGAGAGCGTATGAGGGGAGAGAAACAGAAGAGGGAGGTTAGGACTGCATTAGTGGAATATTTAGAGGGGCTGACGGTGTTATTCGTATTCAGAGGTGGATGGATAGACGCCATTACAATTAAGAGGGGGCTCATAGACTTAGAAGAGTTGGGTCTTTGGCTGAAGGGGACGGGATATCTCGAAGAGCTTGGAGGGATCGCGTTTGGTGAATGGTTTAGAAGTGCATTTGGGGAGAAAGCGGGTGGAGAGTATTTGGGGATACCAATTGTCAATATTTCTCCCAGAAACAGGAAAGATGCAGGGGTAATATTAGAAGGAATCAGGCGGTGGCTGGACGAATTTTTTCCTCTTCCTGACCGATAAATTAAAATCGCTGACCAAAGTTTGGTGAGCGGGGAAGCATATTGAAATTCTGCCCTAATTGCAATAGTGTCCTTTTTCCAGACAGGAAGAGGAAAGTCTTGGTCTGTAAAAAATGCGGGTACAAGGATGCCGGCGAATGCGGAGAACAGAGGTTCAAGGAGTCAATTAACCATCCTAAGGAGACTGTCATAATCAAGCACTCTGATCACTCTGAGGAAAGGGTGCTGCCGGTTACAAAGGCAGAATGCAGGAAGTGCGGAAACATGGAAGCATACTACTGGATGATGCAGACAAGAAGAGCGGACGAAGCTCCCACAAGGTTCTACAGATGTACAAAGTGCGGGCACACTTGGAGAGAATACGAGTGAGGCAGGTTTTGAGCGGCGTTTTATGGGCAGATTTGGAAGCTTTGCTTAATCATGTATAAGTAGTAGACCTTAAGTATTCGGATATATTATAAAAGGTACTGGAGGTTGTTTTTATGTTTAAAGCAGTCCTTGCAGATAGCAGGATTTGGAAGAATATTATAGAGTCTATTTCAACACTTGTTGAAGAAGGGGTTTTCATCGCCGATCCGGCTGGGATTAGGCTGAGGGCGATGGATCCCTCGAGAGTTGCCATGGTGGACATGGAACTCCCAAAGTCTTCCTTTGAGTCGTACGAATGCACAGAGGAGATACCCATAGGAGTAAATTTCGACGATATGAAAAACATAATGAAGAGGGCTGGAGGCAGCGAGAAGTTAGAGTTGGAGAAGATGGAGAAGGAGGCGAGGCTGAAGATTAGATTCAGGGGCAAGACGTCAAGGACGTTCTCGCTCCCGCTCCTAGACCTCGGAAAGGAGGAGCTCTCAGTTCCCAGGATATCTTTCTCTGCGACTATTAAGCTCCCAGCGGCAACCTTAATGGATGCGATCAAGGATGCCGAAGTTGTCAGTGACTTCGTGAAGATAATAGCCGAAGATGAGAAGCTGAGGGTGACTGCAAGCGGGGATAGAGGGGAGGTGGAGGTGGAGATCACCAAGGACAGCGGCGAACTGCTCTCTGTGGAACTCAAGGAGAGTGCCCATGCGCTCTACAGCCTTACCTATCTGAGTAAGATGATGGTGGCTTCTGATCTCTCGGACATTGCAGTATTGATGTTTTCAACCGATATGCCACTGAGGTTAGACTTCAACCTTCCAGACAGCGGAAGAATAGTATATTACCTGGCGCCTCGAATGGAGGCCGAGTAAGGTAACGTTTAACAATTTTTTCCTCCTCTTTATTGGATGAGAGAGATGCTAACAATAGAGGATTTGGCAAAGTATCCTTTTTTGAGGAGGGCCTCCTCATTTGTTGAAAGCCACGGCCTCACTTTTCAAGATCTAGCCAATGAGGAGTACTCCTATGTTGTGCAGAGGGCGGTTGAGAGGGTTAGGCTTGGGATCGAGGGACGGTTGGCAGATCTGAATCTAAATTTTGTAGATCCTGAGGCGGAGATCCTAGCATATCCACTTGCCCTCGCATTTGTATACGGATTGAAGACCGGATGGGTCGTGAGGAGATTTGCTAATTCCGAGCAGAAGAGATGCTTTGAGCTCTTAAAGAATGAAGAGAAGGGGAAGCTTGTGGATGTGGCTAAGGACGGATTTGATTGGGACTTGGAAGGTACAGAGATCATGGTAAGCGGGGCAGTCTTCGACTTCAGCCTCCCCTTCGATAAATACTTGGAGATTGCACCGAGCCTCCACTCTCCATACTGGAAGCTTGTGAACAGGTATGTCACTGGAGGGCGCGTCTATCTTAAGCATGCTGAGGCTGCCAGGCTAATATCTGAGGGCGTGAAGCTAAAGATCCTCAGGAAGGCAGAAGAGGAAGAGGTAAAGAAGTTTCAGATACCCGAGGGACTGCTCTCCAAGCTTGAGGGACTCGAGAGGCTAGTCAAGCAGAGTAAGAAATACAACGAAGAGGTCGTGGCAGAGATCGTTGAGGATGCAAAGCCTCCATGTATCGTCGCGCTTTTAAAGGACCTGGCAGATGGGAAGAGCCTCTCACACATGGCTAGGTTCACAGTCACCACTTTTCTGATCAATACTGGAGAGAGTGTTGACAATGTTCTTAAATACTTCAGCAATGTTGCAGACTTTGATGAGGGAAAGGCCAGGTACCAAGTGGAGCATATAGCAGGTCTCATAGGCTCAAAGACAAAATATCTGCCACCAAAGTGCGATGTTTTGAGGTCTTTTGGACTCTGTGTGGGAGGCGACGCCTACTGCAAGAGGGTGAGTCACCCCCTACAATACTATAAGATGAGAGCTAGAGAGCTCAAAAGGAAGAGGGGATGAGAGAAAGGTGAAGACAGTCGCCAAAGCCTTCAAAGAGTATTACCAAACTTTGGATTTGAATGAGCTGGCCATCAAAGAACTACACCAAAGGGAGATCGCGCTAATACCTATCGGACACGAGACGATGATAAGACACATAAGCTTTCCAGATACGTTTGCTCTGAAGGGGTATCTAGAGGACAATGTGCCCGCTCACGTCTACTATTCATCGGCATACTACAAAGAGCCTCAGGCCCCAGATATGAATAAGAAGGTGTGGAGTGGAGCAGATCTCATATTCGATGTGGATGCAGACCACATACCAACACCATGTAAAGCAGACCATGATGTGTGGAGTTGCTTGGACTGTAAGGCTAAAGGTGTCGGATTCCCGCCTGAAAGCTGCCCAAAATGCGGCATGAAGAGAATAGAGACCTCCACCTGGGTCTGTGAAAGATGCCTGGAAGTTGCGAAAGAGGAAGTCTTCAAGCTTATTGATGAATACCTCATTCCAGACTTTGGTGTCAGTCTGAAGGACGTGGAGATCTGCTTCTCTGGGCACAGGGGCTATCACCTGCATGTCCAGACAGATGATGTAAAGATGCTCAGTACAGACGGCAGGAGGGAGATCGCGGATTATGTGAGGGGGATTGGAATAGACCCCAAACACCAAGGATTCAGGGTTATGAGAGACGGGTCGATAACTGGACCGGATCTCAGGGATGGAGGATGGAGGGGCAGGTTTGCAAGATCCGTGTATACTTATTTGAGCAGATGTACCTTGGAGGAGCTTAAAGAGGTCGTGGGTTCAGAGGACGTTGCGAATACTATTATGAGAAATAAGGAGAGGCTCCTGAGGGGGATAATGGCCAACCCTCCTTCATGGGTGGGCTTAAGGGGTGTGGAATTGGGAAGGACTCTGAGGATAGCAAGGGCAGCTGTGAAAGATGTTGTTTGCAATATAGATGAGAGGGTCACCATAGATATCAAGAGATTGATAAGGTATCCAAATACACTACACGGGAAGTCTGGACTCAAGGCGGCGAGGATCTCTTATAGCGATCTGGAGAGTTTTGATCCGCTGAAGGACGCTGTTGTATTTAAGTCAGGCAGCGTAAAAGTATATGTGAGGGGGGCGCCGCGGGTTAGGATAGGGGATTATGAGGTGGGACCCTTGAAGGATACAGAAATAGAAGTCCCTGAAGGTCTCGGGATGTACCTTCTCTGCAAAGGCGCAGCAGAGTTGAGAGTGTGAAGTAATGAGAAAAGGGAAATGAGGGATGGAGTATGTACAAAAAGATCCTCGAGTTTCTGATCGGTGAAAGGGAACATGAGGAACTCCAAAGGCCCCCAAAGGATTTTATGAGAGGGGTCGAGAGCTATCTCGAGGATCTTGGTAAAGCTGAAAATGGCACTCCCAGCAAATTGAGGGAGGAAGAGGGAGAGCGGATCAAGTGGATGCTGGAAAGAATAAGATCTACAAGGAGAGAGAAGATCTGTAAAATGCTGATGGATGGAACTCTAGTAGAAGGATCTCTATTCGATGACGAGCTGAGTCTACTGAAGTCGCCGAAGCGGGAGGAGATGGGAGAGGGTGCGAAAAAGATATTAGTTAGGGTGCTCCGAGATGTTCCATCATTTGTAGG
>JBMFMY010000055.1:0-7491 GCA_049970435.1 Candidatus Methanomethylicaceae archaeon | reverse complement strand
CTTTCGGCTTTTTGGGTTTCAAGCCCTTATAGGTATTCTACGAACCCTATCTTTTAGGTTTGGAGTGGATTGGCAAATTTGAGTTTCAAGCCCTTATAGGTATTCTACGAACCCCTGCACATATTTGCTCTTTTTCATTTTTAAGCCTTATTTCAAACTCATTTTTCAAGCCCCCTTACGTCTACCTGAAGTCCGGCGCCAGCAATGTTTGATCGACGATTGTGTGGGTTACAGTATTGTTGTAGCTTCACCTTTTGTTATACCAAGCGTTTCCTTCCTCAAGTAAGCAGTTGTCCTGAGTATGAAAAAAGTTACAGAGTCACATTCTTTTTCAATAATTTTTGAAAGTTCATTTTTTAGTTTCATGAAGTTAGCCTCGCCGATCTCTCCCTCGAAAACCGAGTTTTGGATCCATGTGAGATACTTCCTTCCAATGTTTAGCACTTTGGGGAGGCGCTCTTGCCCCACATCATAAACCATTATTACATACAATATTCACCACCGCGCTAAAAATGGCTCGTACTCTTTTTCATTCATCAAATGTTTTTCCAACTTGTAAAGCTCTAATCTTATCACTCTTTGATAGGAGGATTTCTTTCTCTTGGGATATACAATAGTCTGCTGAAGTTTACTTTCATACTGCTGTACAAAGATTCGTCTTCCTTTATCATTGAGGTATAGTCCGCCCAGCTCCTCCATAAAACAGCTCGAATCAAGCATTTTCTTGTTGATGAGAGTAAATATTACTCTGTCAACTAAGATTGGCTTGAATACTTCAGCAATGTCCAAATTTAATGAAAATCGCCTCTCATTTGAGCTGTGAAGAAACCCTATTCTGGGATCTAAATGCGTCTTGTAGATCTCGCCAAGTGTTGTCGTGTAGAGTAGGCTGTTTCCAAAACTTAACAGCGTGTTAAGCCGAGTTCTGGGAGGCCTCCGTTCTCTCTTCTCATAATGGTATGCTTCATCATTTAAAATCCTGTTGAAGGAGAGGTAATACTCCTCCCTTGAGTGCCCCTCGATGGCCATAAGTTCTTCTATTGATCTGGCTCGGAGCAGCTCAGTCAAATTCTCTTCCAAAAATTTTATTGTAGATTCAAGACCCCCTTTCCTGTTATTATAATACGTAACATTTTTCAGCATGTTGTTTAGTGCTCCACTAACAAACTTCCGGGCCAGATTAAGCCGCTTCTCGTAGCTTAAGTAATGCTCACACTGTTTAAGTGTCATAAAGCCTGAGTTGTGATGGGATCTCGGATAGAAGCTCCCAATATAAAATCCATAGTAGTTATAAAGGTGAGCGGACACTTCATTTGATGAAAGAAACTCTAAGAACCTCTTATTGAAAGTTACCTCCCCAAAGATCATCAAAGAAGAGACTTCTGATATGGGAACGAACTTTTTTCCATCCTTCCCCTTAAAGCAGAGAGTATTTTCTTCGCGCTTAATCTCGCCTGAGCTAAATATGTAAACAGTTTTCTTCATATCAAACCCAGCAGAACTCTCCATATGCGCATTTACTGCAGAATTTATTCTTCATGGGTGGAGGAGGAGCCTCCAAGCCGACTATATTTTTTATTTCTTGTAAAATTTTCAGTATCTCAACTTCAGAGTGTTCGTCTAGCATGACTTTTATTCTTTTCCTCTCCTCTGGTATTACAATCCAACCGGAGAAATTCTCACCAAACTCCTCTTTCAATCTGTAAAGGTAGTACAGAAGCTGGTAACGTGCAGCTTCGATGAACTTAGAAGAGGTTTTGATTTCGCACACTACCTTTTCTCTTCTTTTCAATACATCTATTTTTATACCTTCCATTAAAATTTCTTTTATGGATCTATTGTAAAAAATCTCGTGAACTGCCCTGCCAACTTCGAGGGTGCTATGATCCTCGTCTGGCGTTAATTCATGGCTCATTAGCCAGACCTCCCGCCTACAGATGAAAAAGTACCATACGAGCGTGCCTGTTATGACCTTTCCGGAGTCAAGGATGTAGTGACAGCCGCCCTGCGACACTTCCTAATGCCGCCCCCATATTAGAGCGCCAGAAAACTCTCCCTCTCATCCTTAGTAGCTTTGAAACCTGTCTCTGCATCGTAAAAGGCAGGTACCTCTTCGGAGCGGACAAGCAGAAAATTAATTTTGGGTATTACAGGGTTAAGACTTTTCAAACGTTCTTCATTTTCAAAAACTTCAACGATGTAATTTTCCATCTCTGCCCTGAGTTTTCTGAGGGTCGCCTTAAGTTCAAATACCCTGGAGATGTCTGCCTCTTCCAGATTCTTCAAGGTTTCTCCAAGCTCCTTTAGCAAGCGCTTTGCCTCTTCATCGAATTCGATATACACGGGAACCTTAGGTATGTTTTCCTCTTTTATAAGCGAGAATCTCGCTAGCCCCTGAAAATCAAGCGACTTAATCCTCTTAAGCAGCTCGGTGCATTCTTGGTCCTTCTCCACATTCATCCTGTAGGATACGTCCCTGTAATACTCTTCAATGAGACCTGCGAGTTCACACTCTCTTATGCGCTCCCTCTTCGCGAGGAGCTCAGATGTCAGCCAAGGGAGTATTTTTCCATAGATCTTCTTAGAGTCCTCACGCCCGCAGTCATCAACGACCCTTAGGATATAAACAGGGCTCCATGGATTCCTCCAATTCCTGTTGCACCGTCCTGCGACTTGTATAATGGAGTCTAGCGGGGCCAGATCCCTGAAGGCAACATCAAAGTCCAGATCAACACCGGCCTCAACGACCTGTGTAGATACTAGAATCACGCTGCGCTTTTCCTTTAACAGCTCCTTTAATCTTTCGACTCGCTCCTTTCTCTCCTTTGGAATGATGCTCGTCGAAAGATATGCTAAGACGACCTTGGTTGGATCAGCGAGCTCGCTTTCAGAGGAGCTACCAAAGGTGGCTACCTCGCCTTTCAGCCTCTCTGCAATGGCCCTGTAAACCCTCTTTGAAGTGGGCACAGTATTGAGCACTAAAAGGGCCGATTCTCCTCTCCTCCAGTTCGAAATAAAGAAGTCAGCAAATTCCTCAGCATTTACGGACTTTTTAGTGGGTACCAGCACAGTCCTCGCTAAGTGCTTAAAATAGCTTCCTGGTCGGTTTAAGAGCTCGACGCCCTTGTCCTTAAAAATCGCAGGCATTGTGGCAGTCATCAATATAATCCTTATCCCAAAGTTTTCGGCTAGGAACAGGAGAACGTCGCGCACGAGCCTCCAATACTCAAGCGGTATGGCCTGCACTTCGTCTAGGATGAGTGTGGAGCCAGCTATATTGTGGAATTTTTTAAGGCTCGAGTTTTTGCATCCCACTAAGGACCTCATAAGCTGTTCAAAGGTGGTTACAACTATCCCAGACTCCCAAGAGTCTGTCAAAAGTAGAAGTTTTTCCAGCGGGATCTCCTCCGGAAGAGACTCTCTTGTGGGGAAGAAGAGGTGGTGGTGCTTTAGAAGTATGGAAATGTCTGGGTCCTTGCCATAATGGGTCGAGATCACATCCTGAAATACCCCATGCGTTTGCTCTATTATGTTGATATAGGGCAGGCAGTAGAGTATCCTTCCGCCCCCTTGCTTACTGAGTTTGAGCGCTGCATGCAGCCCCAGCAGGGTCTTTCCGCTCCCAGTCGGGGCGGTTATAGTCAGTATTCTTGGTGCGATCCCTGCTAGCTCATTCAAACGGCCGTCGGCCTCAGAAAATATCTCCCTCCTCAGCATGTTTATCTTTGAGGGATAGGCATTGCTGAACTTGCTTTGGTAGTACTTCGATACTGAGTCCTCGGCGAGGCTTCCGCCCCAGGATTTTTCCCCGACCCTTCCGGCGTCTTTTTTGTCTGCGTCTACCAAGCTGGAGAAGAGAAGCAGTGTGTTGTAGTAAGCGCGCCACCTCTCCTTCTCGTCAAGCTTGTATCTTGAAGATGCTGTCAACTTCAATGTTTGGCGGACTTTGGACAAGTTGTCATCGAAGTTCTCTATAAAATCAGAGATCTCACATTCCTGCAGCCCGATCTCCTCAAATTCCTCAGAAATCCTGCGGATGTTCTTTTTTAGGTCTCCTACCTGTTCCATTATCAGGGGCTCGCCAAGAATCTCCGATTCCTGACTCAAATAATCGAGGCTTTTCAGGTCACCGTGGTGCGAGTCGACGCAGAGGAAGCCTATCCCTGCTAAAAACGGATCTCCCAGCTTTCGGATTATAAACCAAGAGGTCAGGATCGCTGAAAGCCTCGAGTGTTTTGAGAGGCTGCCCTGAACCCTTTCGCCCAAGAGGTGCCTTTGAAAAAAAGAGGTGTATTTGCCCAAATCATGGCATTTACCTATGATCTCGGCAACCTCATAGATCTTCGGATCCGCTGCAGGCGCGGCATATCTTCTGCACAGCTCCCCCACGCCGACCAAGTGGGCCTTCAGCTCAATCCATTTATGCGAGTAGAAATGCTCACATAAATGTTCCGACAATCCTTTCACCATTTACGGTACAGCTGAAGGCTTCACTACTTATGATAACCCTTATGGGTCTGCCCTCGGCTTCATATACATAGCTTTCCTCTCTCTTCAGCCTCCTTTCTTCCGTGAATTCTGCCGGCACCAGCTCTTCCAAATATATTCTTCCTTGCCGTGGGTAGATCCGTCTAAGGGCAGAGACTGGTAACACCGTATGGACTTCTACCTCCCCCTCAGGCTTGTATACCTCTGCCTCTGTGAGTGCGATGTACTCCAGCTCGGCTATATTGCATGCGGCTCCAAGCGATGGCGGGTACAAAAACTTGCGGACCCTTATGCGCTCTGATAGTTCGCCCATCAGTTCCTCGTCTTTATGAGAAAAGTATATCCTGTAGGAGAGCTGCAATGGCTCAGTCTCACCAGAAACGAGCATGTCTAGGTGAATGGGCATAGAGCCCCCGCATCCTCTGAGTTTTTCCAAGGTGATCGACCCATCTGTCATGAGGTAGTTGACAGCATTAGTCACGTGTCTTACTAGAGATCTCACCTGCAGTCCTATCCGACATCTTTCCGACGAAAAGCAAGTATAGTAGGAGTCCCTCTCGTAGCCAAGAGCAGCCGCGACAATCCCAGCGATCGTGGTTCTTGGAGGGAAAGAGTAGCTTAGTGCGCTCGTGGTGGAGAAGTGCTTCCGAAAGAAAGCAAAGAAGCCCTTAATATCGAAGACTAGCATTGTTGCTTTTTCTGGACTCGGATCCGGGTTTGACTTAGACAAACTCAAGCCCTTCCCTTTACCGCTGCCTCCAGCTCCGCTGCTGCCAGCTGGTGCGGAAGTGCGAAGAACCGCTCTTTGCAACAATCTGCGATCTTGTCCTTTACCGCAATCAACTCATCACTGGTTCTGAGGTAAACCTTGGATATCGCGCCCGAGTTTTTGCTGATGTGATTAACCAGCCCTTCAAAATTCAAGTTAAGGTCCTCGAAGTCCCTTATTGGCTCTCTGTTCGGACTGCATTTAATGAACTTGCGCAGGTCTCCTAGCACGGTGTCTGCGTCCAAGTATTCCACGCGGAGATAAAGGTGGGGCCTCTCCCCTATCTTGCTCCTCGTGGTCGGCTGGTTACACAGGGCAACCCACAGTAAGTTGTCGAGCACCTTGAGATCGCTCTCCGTCATCCCTGTCCCCCTTGCCCTCCTGCCGCTCACGACTCCGTAGAACCCTATCAGGGAGTAGTAGACCCGCCAGTCCCTGCCTATTGTGCCGTAGTGCCCTGCAACCTCTCCCCATGCATCTTCTCCCTTTGTAGCCTCTCTCCCTGAGAATACAGATGTTATTGTAGATGAGTCCATAAGCTCGACCTTGTGGAGGGAGAACCCCCATGTGAACTGGACAGGACCGATAAAGGATTTCGCAGCCCCCCTCTCTTCACCCACCCCACCACCTAGAGGTAAAGTGGCACCGAACAGGCGTGCATCTATACACTTATTTAACAATTCGTTAGCTCTTTTCTTGAGATTTTCGGCTTTTTCGTCTTCTTTCCCTTCGATACCAAGAAGTTTCTTAACCCTCTTGTCAGCCCTGACGCTTTCTCCGGAAACCTTTGTAACATATATATGGTCCTCGCCGAACTTATCAACCAAATAGTCCCTGAAGTATCTCTTCAGCCTCACGTCTGAGACGTAGTTTACATTTGTTTTAGGGTCGATCCTCGGCCTGTTCTCTGCATCTGGATCTCCGTTGGGGTTGCAGTTCTTCGCCTCATAGAGTATCAGTATCTCACTGTTTGGAAGATCCCTTTCCATTTTTGTTTTCACCTCCTCTCTTCATGGCTTGAAGGGTCGTGTATGCGTACCCTGATAGTATGTAAAAAACGTTATCAATCGGATTCTGGAACTTGTCCAAATTTCTATCCATCATCATCTTCATATTTGCGTAAATGGCCTCACTGTAACTGTCCAGCACCCTGTAGTTACGCATTCCATCAACCACATCGACGGCAAGGAGCTTAACCCTCTCTGCCGGCATTCCTTGAAAGTTAATCTTGTTCAATATTGCCTTTTTCTTGTCACCTTTATTGTACTGCTCTGCTCCTATCCTCCCAACAAGTAACCCAAGCAAAAACAGCGCCTTTTGCCATTCTGCATATCCCATCATCGATAGAAAACTTTCGATATCCCCCTCAGGGGCTCTAAATGGCTCTGAAGTGGTTTCCTTATCCATTGGAATAACCCCTATTTCAATTAATAGTTTTAAGAGTAGATTATATTTAAGAACTCCTCTACACAATACATATTCTGCATTATTCTTGAGGGGTTTGAGGCTGTATGCACTGTATGTTCCATATCTGTGTATTCTTGCAAAAAGGACTGCCCTTGAAATTATGTTTTCTCTTGGGTAAGGGGTTCCACTGAGCATGGAATTTAAGAGTTCTATCAGTGGCTTCCATTCCACCCCTTTCTTGGTCTTTTGCAAAGGAAAGATTGAGAAGATCTCTTCAAATCCAATCGACCATTCCTTCCGTGCATCTTTGAAGACTGTAAAGACGCAGTTCGAGACGTCTACCATATGCCTCGACAGCTCAACAAACCTCATCACAGGAACATCTTGAATTAGGTACTGAAAGGAAAAGTGTGACGAGATCCTTTCGCCGAATAATAGGTTAAGGAAATAGGCAGGAGTTTCTCCATACAGAGCTTCTAATTCCATGAGATCTTTCACGGTCCTCTCAACGTCCTCCAACCCTTCGTAGGCTCTAACTATGTTAAACGCACTTTTCATTTTTGAAGAGAGATCAAGGAGTTGCTCGTAAGAGAGCTTTGTTCCTATTATCTTTGGTATTAGAAAGACTCTCATTTTAGCAGCTGACGTTTCTCCAATTGTGGCTGTTAAATTACGCTCAACAAAATTTAGCCCCAGCCTGAGCTTTTTTTTGCATTCGAGGCACACTGCGTGAGCCCTGAGCAGGTTTTCCGCACTCCTGTCCAAGTTGGGCATGAAACCCGCTTTATCCAAGTTGTAGATGCAGAGGGGTGTGCCCTCGGGGTAAG
>JBMFMY010000054.1:0-7591 GCA_049970435.1 Candidatus Methanomethylicaceae archaeon | reverse complement strand
GTCACAGGGTGACTGCTGCACCTCTGGGATGCAACGAAGCGGACCAGCGCCCAAACCTTCGCCTCCGGCAGGCCGATGGCACTTCCTATCCTGTACGCGCACTTCTCCAGCTCAGTCTCCGCCCGCATCCGCTGCCGCAGTCCCTTTATCGTATTTGCACTAGAATTCGCTTGGTAACCTCCGTCTCCGCCTCCGCCTGCGCAGCCGCGGCTGGAGGGCCCTAGGCACTGCTCCACGAACGACTGCCCGTACTTCCTCCTTGCCTCGTAGAGCACGTCCGGGATGGGCATTGAGATCCCGGCCTTCTTGAGCGCCCTGAGCCACTCCACAGGGAGCCTGTAAGTCCTGGCCTCCTCGGACGAGTTCGCGGCGGCGTACAGCAGGGCAGCCGCCCCAACGCTCCCGAGGGACCCTCCTGCCTCCAGCCTCTGCCTTATCCCTTTGGCGACGCGCTCCTCCACTTCCCATGGCAGCCCGAGTTCGTCGCAGAGGCGGTACAGAGTGTGGAACGGTCTCATATTGATTTTATTTATGGTTGCAGAGTTGGCGCTCTCCGCGTCCCCCCGCTGCGGTGCCCCGATCTTCTTAAAGTCCTCCTCCGTCAGCTGGTGGTCGTAGTCAGCCGCTAGGACCGCCTCCACAGCCTCGCCCAGGGTCCTCGGCTCTTCGATGAGGAGCGACGCCCTCATGACGGCCTTCTTCGGTACGAGGAGCTTCAGCCTGGTCCAGTACCACTTACCCCACTCCAGCGGCCCGTAGACCTCCCTGGCATACCTGCACACAGTCCACATGCTCACCAGCCTGTGCCCGCCGGCAGCAGGCCTCCCCGGCCTCGTGAGTGCCATGGATCTTATTGCCTCCTCCCACTCCCATGGGAAGCGGAAGTACGGGCCGCCTGCCCTGGTGCTCGTGTACATCGCAGCTGCGAGGACATGTACTAAAAGTTCCCTCTTCGCGGGCTTCGAGAGGGCGAGCCTTGCTGCCTCGTATGCGACCGCCCCGCCGATCCCTGCAGCCCTGCAGACCGCGTGTGCGAGGCGGAATATGTACCTCGCCCTGGTGGACGCCGCCGTGCCGCAGGCTGGGATTGCCGCGGCGGCTGTCATCCCGGCGCTGATGGCCCAGGGCCCGCCTGGCCCCAGCTCAGGTCCTAGACGCGGTTCCGGCTCCTGTCCCCGCGCCTCACCGCGGTCGCTCCAGCATCCGTCTCCATTTCTGTTTGCCGCGGCGGCTCCGTGCCTGTTCCCGTTCCCGTTCCCGTTCTCCTTCTCTTTCCCGTTCCTCTTCTCCTTCCCGCTACCGCCCCGAGCTGTGCGTGGCATCACCGCGCCCCACCTGAGCGACGTGACCGACGGCGCCGTGACAGGCTCCTGGACGAGCCCGCACCTCGGGCAGACCCACTCCCCTCTGCTGACCGTGCACTCTGCCCCGCACTCGCAGGTAGGTGGGGACTGTTGGGAGGCTGCCCCCCGCATCGCCGGCGCAGACATAGAGAGCACACCTATCCCATGCTAGCTGGGAGCTTGTGGTGCACCTTCGCGGAGTGGATCGCCAGCCCGAGCCAGGACGCGCACTTCTTGTTGCATATCCTGCACCTCACCCTCCCGCTGGGCAGCTCTTCGCCCGCTTCCACCATCCTCAAAGGCTACCACCGGGATCAGGATCGCCGCCGGGGGTTAAATCAATTCCCGCATGATCCTTCCGCGGAGGGCGGAGCAAAAGTAAAAAAAGGACGGAAGTAAAGCAAAGTGAAGTAAAGCAAAGTGAATTGGTGTGCGGAGAAAGGGCACGCAGGCAAACTCGATCCAGGCTCAGACCACGGCGAAGGGCTTCCCTTCATAAAAATCACCCAAGGAGACTCCTGACTTTATTCGTGGAGTAGATGAGAGGAATCCAACCCCTGGTCCATTCTTCCTTCACAAAACTGCCCGAGACAACAGATCAATAAGGACCGGCTCCTTTCCCTCTGCTTCCTTCCCTCTTCCTCTCTCTATCTTCCTTACTCCCCGCTCTTTTTTTTATATAAAACCTGAAGCCAAGCCCTGAGCAAATGTACGTGTCCTTTCTTCGTGTCCTTTCTTATTTTAATTTTAAATTTCTTTATTTATTATAAATGAGTCCATTAAGAGCGGGTCTCTCTCCAAGCCCAATTGAAGAGCTTATGAGGGCTTGGAGCGGGTTCGCCCTATAGGGGTTGGAGGGCGATACCGAGCCCCCCAATGAATTGGGGCAAGTTCTGATGAAGACCAAGGGGTACAAGTGTCCATCAAAGGCTGTGTGGCCCACCCATCCCTTTATTCCTAACATATTCCCTCCCTTTCCTCCTCCCCAGGTCTATTATCCTGATTATCTCTATCCCGCGGATACGCCGTGACCTGTTCAGTAGCCGTTGTCAGCAGTTTCAGAATAGATGGGTTTATGTTGATTTCTGCAGTGAGAAGATCGGTGCATGGGAAGTATGTGATAGCAAAAGACCTCGATAAAAGAGATGAGAGGGTACATGCGCTTAAACTGAAGATGGGTTCCCCATGAGATCCTATCTACAAGTGGGAGGATTATGATTGGGGAGGTACTCCCTGAATGGACCGAGAGGGATGAGAAGCCTCCTGTGAACTCGAGAGGTGTGGAGCCTGGAAGTCCAAGACCTATCTACGCATCCATAGGTTAAAAAACCCACTTAACCCTTACTTCGAGCCAGACATTCACGTGTCTATGTGGGAATGAAAATTTTATTGGATCTTGATTATTGACCGCATCAGACCTACCTGCGGAAATCTGAAGACTCCGACCTGCTCCTCCACGACCACGGGCGTGAGCGAGTCTACGTCAACGCTCCTAAGTAATGGTGAGAGCAGCCCCTCCTTCGGCGTCTCGTTTATGCCGACCCCAAGCGATAGCGGCGATATAGAAGGAAGGACAACGAGCCTCTGTTTCCCTTTCCCCAAGCGCCCGACCAAGAAGCACTTGAACTTGTACCTTGACCCCGAGAGATCTTTGGACGAGACCGCAGGGTGCTCGTGCCCCATCAATACAACCTTTGCATCCTCCGGTATGTCGACCTCCTTGTGCCCATGAAGAAGCAGAAAGTCGTCCATCACCATGAAGGGGTCGTGCAGCGGCACGTTCATCTTATTTAGAATGGATATGATGTAGTTGTCGTGGTTTCCCCTCACCACGTGCACGTCCACGCCGCAGTTTGAGAGAAAAGATAGAAGGTCCTTCACCTCGACCCACTCCTGTGCCGAGGGCTTGCCGAACTCGTGCTTCACGTCCCCGAGCATTATAAGGGTCCTAGCACCCGTCGACCTCAGAAGGTGGTCGATTGTGGAGCGCATCTGTGGGTATGAGTTTTGCGGTATGTATATTCCCCTCTCCTTCAGCGACGACTCGTAGCCTATGTGCAGATCCGTGATCACTAAAGTCCTCTGCCCCTTCAAAAAAAGTGCAGGGTATGGTCCTGGCACTGTGCCGCCCTTGATGATTATCATATCCCGACACATCAAAAAGAAGAGAGGGGCTTGTCATTCATTAACTTGCTGTTGTCGCGGTCGAATGAACGTCCCTGTGGATTTACACCACACTCCGCTCAGGCTTTCTCCTCCTTTTTTCATCGCTTCTTTTACATTTATTCCCTCGCTTTGTTTACCCATATCAATCGTTTTGTTTACTCCGCCGCGCTCGCCTCAGTTACGCCCTCATCAGGTCTTCCACTTTGTACTTGTAAAGCCCGAGGTCCTGGAGTATCTCGAGAAACTCCTCATCGGTGAGTGCTCCCTTCTTTCCTACCGAGCGCTCGTAGACCATCCCGAGTATCTCGGGGTACTTCTCCTGCGGCACTTCGATGCCAAGCTCCTGCAGTTTGAGCTTAACGTTGTAAGGTCCGCTCTTCTTGCTCAGGATGACCTTGAACTCTGGGTTGCCAACCAAGTCCTTCGAGAACGGGTATGCCAAGATGCCCTCCTTTCCCTTCGCGAGCCACTGAGCAGCCTGTGCAGACTCGACCTTGAAGATGTTCTCTCCGACGACCGGCTTGTTGGGCGGAACTGGGAACCCGGAGTACTGTGCGACAATGTTAGAGAGCCTGTAGAGCTCGCTCAGCCTTATGTTGCTTTCCAAACCCAAGAGAAGCTTCACGCCGAGGGCTACCTCGCTGAGGGGGGTGTTTCCAGCCCTCTCGCCCATCCCGTTTGCCGTCACGTGGACCGCCGATGCCCCTGCGGCTACAGCGGCGAGCGTGTTCGCGGTTGCGAGGCCGAAGTCGTTGTGGCAGTGTATCTCTATCGGCTTGCTCGTCACACCCTTCAGTTTGCTAACGAGGTAGGATACTGCCTCCGGGATCGCCGCGCCGAAGGTGTCCGAGACTGCTATGCTGTCGCAGTAGCCTTCAGTCTCCTTCACTATCTTGCTCAGGGTCTCGATGTCGGACCTTGTGGCGTCCACGAGGAGGAGCAGGACCTTCATGCCCTCAGACTTTGCATACTGTGCGTTCTCTGGGACTGTCCTGAGGAGCTCATCCATCGATGTCGAATAAGCCTCTTCGATCATGAGCTTGCTGGCTGGCACCTCTATGGTCACGCCCTGGCTCCCGCACTCCTTAGCCGCGGCTATGTCGAGCTTGTTGTTCCTGCACCACGAGTAGAGCTCCGCATCGAGGGAGGCTGCGACCAAGGACCTCATAGCCTCCCTGTCGTCGTTGGACGTGCCAGGGGTCCCGACCTCTATCCTGTCCACGCCAGCCCTATCGAGTGCCCTCCCAACAACAAGCTTGTCGTACCTGCTGAATATCACCCCAGCCTGTTGCTCCCCATCCCTAAGTGTGACATCGTGGAAAACAACCCTCGCGGGAGGGGAGAACTTCTTACGAATATCGTCAAGGTAGTTGAGAGGGCTCACAAACCACTTCTCACTCTGCCAGTGTTTAGTCATGATATAAGTCACCAAGATCATTATGGGGGAGAAGGTAAAAAAACCTTCCTAGAGGTTTTTGCAGAATCTGAAACTCGACGGAATTTTTGCGGTACTTTCTGAGGCGGAGCAACGAAATTGGACTTCTGAAAGCGAATTCAAAACTACAAAATGGTTAAATGCAAGTGTAATTTTACTTAACTCGACGTGATGGAAAATGAGCGTTGTTTTGGCAACCGAAAAGAAGCCGCTTATAAGGTTTGACATGAAGAAATGCGCCTTCTGCAAGATATGCGAGTTCAGCTGCGCGGAATTCCACTATGGAAAGTACGGTGATGCCATATCGCGGATAACTATCATCAGAAAGGGCCCTCTCATGTTCAAGTGCCTCATCTGCACAAGATGTGAGAAGAGGTTCTGCATAACTGCTTGTCCGACAAAGGCACTGTCCTACAAGGGCGGTAACATAGTCGTCGACGAGAGGCTCTGCAACTCGTGCGGGGACTGCGTCAAGGCTTGTCCGTTTGGCGGGATCAGGCTCCACCCTGAGACCAAGATGCCCATAATATGCGATCTATGCAACGGTGACCCCAGCTGCGTCAAGGCGTGTCCCAAAGGAGCCCTCTCGCTGGTCTGGTTGCCCGAGACGAGGAAGTGAGGAAGGTGAAAGGAGAAGGTGAAGAGAACTATGAAATACAGCGGATATAAAGGTAAAATTTTGAGGATAAACCTCACAACAAAGAAGACATCGACCGTAGAGATAACGGACGAGTTTGCCAGGAAGTACCTCGGAGGGAACGGCTTCTCCGCCAGGTTCATATTCGACATGGTAGACCCGAGGATAGATGCATTTGACCCCACAAACGTCGTCTCCATGATGACAGGACCTTTTCAGGGGATAAACATCCCGACGGCAGGCAAGTACCACTTGGCCACAAAGTCACCTCTGACCAACGGCTTCTTCGACAGCATAAGCGGCGGTCACATGGGGGCTGAGATAAAGTACGCAGGCTACGACGGATTCCTGATAACTGGCAGATCGGACAAGCCAGTCTACATATTCGTCGATGACGACAACGTTGAGATCAGATCCGCAGAGAGGATCTGGGGTAGGCTGACGAGCGAGACCCAGGAGATGATAAAGGAGGAGATCGGGGATCCGAAGATCTGCGTTTCGGCGATAGGTCCTGCTGGAGAGAACAGGGTAAGGTACGCATGCGTTATCACTGAGTACAGGGCTGCAGGGAGGGGAGGTGTCGGCGCGGTTATTGGCTCGAAGAACCTGAAGGCGGTGGCTGTGAGGGGCTCAGGAACGAACCAGGTCGCGGACACAGAGAAGTTCGAGGAGTGGATGAAGTGGTTCAACGGGGAGGTAAAGAAGGTGCCGGCTTTGGCATCCGGTTTACCAACGTACGGGACTCCGGTGCTGGTCTCCAGCATAAACAACATGTTCGGTGCGTTGGGTACCAGGAACCACCAGACCGAGTTCTTCGAGGGATGGGAGGGGATCTCAGGAGAGACCCTAAAGAAGAACTACTGGGACAAGGACACGGCTTGCCCCGCCTGCCCTATAGCCTGCAGCAAGGTCTTCAGCGACAAGAGCGGGAAGTGGAAGGGGGCAATATCAGAGGGTCCTGAGTACGAGACCATATACTCGCTGGGATCCATGTGTGGGATAAGCGACGCAGGGGCTGTGATAAAGGGGGACAGTCTATGCGACGAGTATGGATTGGACACTGTGAGCTATGGAGTCGTAGTGGCTTTCATGATGGAATGCTACCAGCGCAAGCTCATAACGAAGAAGATGACTGATGGTGTGGAGTTCAAGTTCGGAAATGACGAAGCCATGGTTGGATTCATCGAGAAGACTGCTAAGAGGATCGGCTTCGGAGACCTGATGGCTGAGGGGACGCTGAGGGCTGCGAGGATAATTGGTGGGAACTCTGAGAGGTTCGCTATACAGGTGAAGGGCCTCGAGATACCAGGGCACTCCGCGAGGGCTCTCAGGGGTATGGCGCTCGGCTATGCCACGGCGACGAGGGGAGGGAGCCACCACGACCCGAGACCCACAGGCGAGTACGCTGGGGCCTCGGACAGGAAGGCTGTGGAGGGCAAGGCTGCTTGGGTCATAGGCACGATGCAGATGACTACGATTGGAGACTCGCTTGTGAACTGCCACTTCCTGGAGAGGCTACTGGGATTCACGCTGACGCAGAAGTATGTGGACATGATCAACCCGGTGACGGGGTTCGGGTACACTTATAACGAGCTAGTCGACGTTGCCGAGAGGATACTCGACCTGGAGAGGGCATTCAACGTCAGGACAGGGATAAGGAGGAAGGACGACACCCTGCCAAGGAGGTTCCTCGAAGAACCCATACCTGAGGGACCGTCGAAAGGCATGCACACGGATGAGGCGACCCTGAACAAGATGTTGGACGAGTTCTACGAGCTGAAGGGATGGGACAAGAGAACGGGTATACCCACAAAGGAGAAGCTCCTGCGCATGGGCTTGGAAGACGTTGCAGTAGTCCTAGAAAAGCTCTAGATCAAAAATAAAACCTCGAGCCACAAATAACTTTAAACACAAAACTAATTTTTCATTTTTTGTTTGCTTTAAATATTGTGTCCTCAAAAGTTAAAGAGAGCTTAGCTTAAGACCTAAAGTTTGATCATTCTAAAACTT
>JBMFMY010000053.1:0-7765 GCA_049970435.1 Candidatus Methanomethylicaceae archaeon | reverse complement strand
CCTGCAAAGCTCAAGCGTTTCCAATAACCTCTGCTCTTGTTCTCTCTTTGGATATAGCCTGAACTTTTAGGTTAACTGGATTTTTCGCATTTCCCAATCAGCCTGTTTATAACTTCATCATATGATTCCCTTTTTGCGACTCTAAGCTTTTTCAGTCGCTCCCTCGTTTCTTTCCGCACCATTATCGTTGTCCACTCACTCATAGCAACCATATAGGTAGGTTATACCTTAATATATAAATGCTTTTCGGCTATCATCCCCTCCCTTACGGAAGGGGACTTCCCGCCGAGAAAGTTAAACATTAAAATCGAATCGTGAAGAGGTTTGTTTTGATCTTAAAAAAATTAGTTATTTTCTCATTAATTAATGAATAACTTTTTAATGACGTTGGATGCACTTCATTGTGACTTGTAAAAACTCAGAAGTATTTCCTTAAGTATTCTTTCAGAGTCTTCAACTGTTCTGAGCCTCGAAGAGATCCAACAGGGCAAGAATTTTTTAAGGTACCTCGTTGAGAAGCGGTAGTCCAGAAATATGATAGCTCCTCGGTCGTCTAGGTTTCTGAAGGGCCTACCAGCGGCCTGGGAGGCTCTCCGCATGGCAGGAATAACATAGCCGTACTCCATCCCTTTTTTTGGGAAGATGGACTCGTAGTAGTTTATCTGTGCATTTACCTTAGCACTCGGTTTTGGGTATGGAACTCCGACGATTACTACAGAATTCATCTCGTCGCCAGGGTAGTCCTCCCCTTCGCTGAACCTGCCACCCATCACTCCCAAAAGCACGGCGCCACCATGTCTGGACATCTCCTTGAATTCCTCGAGCAGACGGTCATGCTCCACAGACCTCGCTTTTTGCTTCTCTACAAAGAGGGGTTTGTCGACTGCAGATTGCAATCCAGCTTCCAGGAGACCATCCATGACCTCGTATGAGGAACAAAAAACCCCTGTGTTGCCAGGAGTTGATTGAACCACTTCTGCGATCTTTGAGACCATCTTCTTGTAGATGTCGGGCGAGCGTTTCTCGTAAACAGTTGAGACTCCTTTACATGAAAGAACCAAGACTTGGTCCTCATTGAAGGGGGAGGGTAGTGTAATCTTAGCGGCATTCTCTGGAAGACCCACGACGGCTCTATAAGACTCCATGTCCTCAAGCGTCCCCGACATGGATATTGTTGCAGCCACAGAATTCAGCACCTCTGATGTGGAAGTTCTTGGATCTAATGAGATTATGTCCAACCGTAGGTGCGACTCCTCGTCCTTGGTCAATAGGTGGACAAAATCTTTTCTTCCTGAGGTCTCGAGTCCCTTCTGGAAGAATTCAGCCAGTCTGTGTATGAAGGAGCGCGGGACTTTGCCCCTCGATAGCTGGAGAGACTTTATCGATTCACCGAATGCGTGCATCTCCTCTAAGAAATAGTATGGATCTTCGTCTATTCTCGCGGTGCGTAGGCTCTGAGTGACGATCCCCCTAATGTCAAGGATGTGTTCACCTTCGTCCATTTTCGCTAATAGCTCTAGGAGAGAATCGGAGAACCGCTTTACGGTTGGTTTTCCATATTTTTCTGATTCTTCGATTGATGCGTTTATTGTTGAGAGCGTAATGTGATCGCTCTCGAATTCATTTGCTATCTCAGGTAGGTTGTGTGCCTCGTCGAGTATGAGTACATACTGGGAGAGCGGTCTCCCTAGTTTTTTGATGAAGTTTTCGCGTATAGAACTGTTGAAGAGGTAAGCGTAGTTGAGCGCGACCACCTCGACATGCGGCAACAATAGTTTGACCATCTCGTAAGGGCAAATATCAAGCCTCTTCGACTCGGAGATCAGAGTAGAGGCGCCAGTTGGGCTATTCAGGAAATCGTCCATCAGACCTCTGACCATCGATAAATCTTCCATGTTCTCATAGTAGGAACACTTACCACTTTTTGTGAGATCAGAGCAGAGCTCCATTACCGTCCGCGGATCGTTTGAGAACCGGATCACCGACTCATTGACGCACATCTCTGAGCGCCCACGGATCGATAGACCTGTGACCCTTTCCTTCTTGTTAATTGCTTCAAGCTCCTCTACGACTCTGTCAAGCTCCTTATAGGTCCTGGCTGCATAGAGAATCGCCAATCCCTGCTCCTTTGTCGCCTGCAAGGCTCCGGAGAGGGAGCCAACGGTCTTGCCTAGACCACTAGCACCGTCAATTATGGCATGGGAGCGGGAGATGACGGTCTTGTAAACAAGTGATAGAAGTTGCTCCTGATTTGGCTTAAAAGAGTTGTATGGAAAGTATTTCCAGCCCTCTTTAAGCAAAAATTGCACCAATGTTTTACAGCTATGATATAATTTAAAATTTTCGAATCCAAAAGGATTTAGCCATCCCAAACAATTATTATGGCTTGATGGAGGGCGAGCATTGAGTCTCAGGGAGTTTTTGGATTCAGAGTCGAAGTTGCAAGGAGAGGTTGTGGAGATCAAAGAGGAACTTTCGGCTGAGTATGAGATCCCCAAGTTTATGAAGAATAACGATAACGGTCCTGTGCTTAGGTTCAAGAAGGTGAAGGGAAGCAGTCTTGAGGTTGTCTCAGGGGTTTGTGGAACTCGGGAGAGGATCCTGAGGGGGATCAGAGCCGACCTTAACAACTATTATGAGAGGATAATCTCAGCCACTTCCAACCCATTAGAGCCAAAGTTGGTCGAAAGCGGACCGGTCTTTGAAGTTGAGGAAAGAGATCTTGGCAGTCTGCCCGTTCTGACGCATTATGAGAGAGATGCCGGACCCTATATAACTGCAGGGATAGTGGTGGCTAGGAGCCCTGATGGGAAGTTCCAAAATGCCTCTATCCACAGACTCCTGGTATTAGATAAGAAAAGAATGGCTATCAGGATAGTGCCCAGGCACCTGTTTTCTTTATATCAGGAGGCTAAAAAGAGAGGAGAGGACCTTCAAGTAGCCGTGGTTATAGGGGCGCATCCAGCGGTGATGGTGGGCGTAAATTCAGGTCCCAAGTATGGTGTAGATGAGCTTTGGGTTGCAAACTCCATTTTGGGTGGGAGGCTAAGGGTCTCAAAATGCGGGAGTGTTGACGTTAGAGTTCCAGTAGAGTCGGAGATTGTGATCGAGGGGGTTATCAAGAGAGATGAGGTTGTGGAGGAAGGACCGTTTGTTGATCTCACTGGAACTTATGATATTGTTAGAAAACAGCCTGTATTAGAGGTATTTAGGGTCGTGAGAAGGAAGGACGCCATTTATCAGGCTATCTTGCCAGGCGGTTCCGAGCATAAACTACTGATGGGCATGCCAAAGGAGGCAAGGATGTTCGAGGGGGTTTCAAGGGCTGTACCAGAAGTGAAGGGTGTGAGGTTGACGCTTGGCGGATCGTGCTGGTTCCACGCAGTGATTTCCATAAAGAAGCAGGCTGAGGGCGATGGTAAGAACGCGATAATGGCGGCGTTCGGTGCTAATCCGAGCGTTAAACATGTTGTTGTCGTTGACGACGATATAAACATCGATGATATGAATGAGGTGGAGTGGGCTATAGCAACTAGGTTCCAAGGAGATGAGGACATGGTATTAATAAGGAAAGCAAGGGGATCAAGTCTAGATCCCTCATCAGATCAGGAGAAGATACTTACATGTAAGGTAGGCATCGATGCAACAATTCCCTGGAACAAGCCGAAGGAGAAGTTTGAGAAGGCAAAGATACCTTAGGGATGAGATCAGATGTATCTCACAAAGGAAGAGGAGAGGATGCTCTCTGGAGAAGAAGGGCCTGCAGTCCAGAAGGCCATGCAGTTACTTACGGCACTTGGAGAGGTTTTTGGAGCGGAACGGATGGTTAAAATCGAAAGTGCCCAGATAGCAGGAGTTTCTTATGGCAATATAGGGGATGCAGGGATGGAGTTCTTGGAGGACTGGGCGGAACTTGGGGCAAAGGTAAAAGTCAAATCAACTCTGAATCCGGCAGGCATGGATCTTGAAAAGTGGCGAGAGATGGGCGTGGAGGAGGATTATTATCAGAGGCAGATGAGGATTATTAAGGCATTTAAGAGAATGGGCGTGGACACAACCTGTACTTGCACCCCCTATTTGGTCGGAAATAGACCTGAGTCTGGAGCACATGTGGCTTGGTCAGAGTCTTCCGCAGTAGTATTTGCCAACTCTGTGCTGGGGGCAAAGACCAATAGAGAGGGAGGACCATCGGCACTCGCCGCTGCTATAGCGGGGAGGACGCCTTGCTACGGACTTCACCTTGAAGAGAACAGGAATCCGACTGCGATCGTGAGTGTGGACGCGAGATTAGAAACGACTTTTGATTTTAGCCTCTTGGGGTACACCGTGGGTAGAATCCTCGGCTCTGGCATTCCTTATTTTGAAATTTCTAAAGCTGATTTAGACAGGCTGAAGATAATGTCTGCAGCCCTTGCTGCCTCTGGTGGGATAGCAATGTTCTGTATCGGAAAGAGAGGAGCGCAAGTAAGAGGTCTGGAGAGAATCTGTGTGGATCGGAAAGAGCTCGATTTGACGCGCCAGAGACTCACGTCGGAGGGGAGCCCCGACCTTGCATGTATAGGATGCCCACACTGCAGCATAATAGAAATCAGGGATCTTGCTAGGGCTGTGAAGGGAAAGAGAATAAAGAAAGGATGCGCGCTGTGGCTTTGGACCTCTCGAGAGGTTTATTGTGAGGCAAAGAGGAGGGGTTACCTAAAGGTTATAGAGAGGGCTGGTGGCAAGATCTTCACCGATACTTGCATGGTGGTCTGTCCACTGGATAAGTCCGGTTACAAACACATGGTATCAAATTCTTGTAAGGCTGTGCATTATGTCCCGTCCACGTCAGGTCTGAAAGCATCTGTGGCTGAGACTTACTCGGTATTGGAAAGCGTAACGGAGGAGATTTGATGCAAGAGTGGATTTACAGGGGGAGGGGCGTTTCCAAGTTTGTAGGGGAGGGGAGGGCATTAGTTTCAAAGCAAGGGATCTCTTTCTTTGGCGGCGTAGACCCTTTGACGGGAGTAGTGAGAGAGAAGGGGCACGAGATCTGCGGCGAGGATATAACGGGTAAAGTTCTTGTGTTCCCCAAAGGCAAGGGCAGCACGGTGGGTTCATATGTGTTATATCAATTAAAGAAGAATGGGCACGCACCTGCAGGCATAGTTAATCTTGAGACGGAGGCTATTATAGCGACAGGTTGTATCCTTGCAGAGATACCGCTTGTGGACAGACTTGAGGTTGACCCGACAACTGCAATTAGAAGGGGGGATTATGTGATTGTGGATGGAAGAGAAGGAAAATTGATAGTCAGAAGAGAATGAGGGGTATAAAGATGGAGAGACCTTGGGGTATGATAAAGGATCCCATACACGGGTATATTCACATATCAAGCTTGGAAAGAGAAGTCATCGATACATTGCCTCTTCAGAGGTTGAGGAGGATAAAACAGCTGGTATTTGCTGATCTTGTTTATCCCGGGGCAAACCACACAAGGTTCGAGCATTCAATCGGTGTTATGCACTTGGCGGGAGTCTTGGGAAGGGCGCTTCCGGTAGATATGAAGGGAGAGGAGGTCCAAATTGTTAGGTTGGCAGGTTTGTTCCATGACGTCGGTCACGGTCCATTCTCGCACACTTTTGAGGAGCTTCTCATAAAGAAGTTGAATAAGAGCCATGAGGACCTAGCACCTTGGATAATAAAGAGCTCCGAGCTGAAAGACGTTTTAGAGAAGAACGGACAACCGGTGGAGGATATCGCGGAGCTTGCTGTTGGAAGGCTGAAGAAGGGCAGGGCTTTTTTGAATCAGATATTGAGCAGCGCCGTGGATGTGGACAAGATGGACTTCCTTGTGAGAGACACGCACCACACAGGAGCTGAGTATGGGAAGGTGGACATACACAGGCTGATTTACACAATGGATGTCGTGGACGACCAGTTAGTGGTAGACAGCTCTGCGCTTGCCACGCTAGAGGCATTCCTTATTGCCAGAGTGGAGTCGTTCAAGGCGATATATTACCATAAAACTGCGAGGGCTGCCCAGATACTTTTGGTTAAGGCGATGGAGGCTGCGGATGAGGAGACTGGGATATGCAAATTCAAAACCCCTGAGGAGTACATGCAGATGGACGATTATAGCATGTGGTATATGCTCAAAAAATGTGATAGCTCGAGGAGGATTATGGAAGATTTGGAGAGGAGGAGGCTCTTGAAGTGTGCTTATGAGCGCGAAGTGAAGGCAGAGGATAAAGCTGTTGCAAGCTTGTTTGGGCTTGAGGGCATAAGGAGGCAGATGGAGGAAGAGATAGCCACCATGGCAGGGCTCAGTTCAGAGGATGTATTTATCGATACGCCGTCTCTCCCCTCCATACCTTATAGGCATGCTCTAGATTTTGATCCCATGGAGATACCTATAGTAAATGTTGAGGGGGGCGTGCGCCGAGTGCTAAAGGCGACGAAGCTTTCGAAGACCATAGAGGTGCTGAGGGGCTTTGTGAATATAGTCAGGGTTTACACTTATGAGCAGTATAGAGAGAGAGTGAGAGAGGCTGCCGAGAGGGTAATGGGAAAGCTACCCGAGTCTGCGATTGTCTCCTATTGATTGTCAGGACAGCCTTTAATTGTCTTTAGGACCAAATCGAGGATTTCTTCATGGACTTGCTCCAATTGTTTGCTGGCATCCACCACTTTATAGTTCATCTTTTGAGCTCTTTCGATGAACTTTGACCGTACTTTTTTTAAGAAGTCCACTCTTTCAAACCGTTCGAGGAGTTCTCTCTTCCTTCTTAAGGAGATCTCGGGATCGATGTCCAAAATTATGGTCAGGTCTGGTTGTATTGCCCCCTTGTTGATTGTGATTATCCATTCCTCAGAGAGACCTTGGGATGACTGGTACGCTATGGACGATTCTAGATATCTGTCGCTGACTACAATTTTTCCAGCCTCAAGCCAAGGCTTAATGAAGCATTCAACATGGTGTATCCTGTCAGCTGCAAAGAGAAGGGCATCCAGCTCTGGAACCAAGATTTTCTCCTTCAGGAAAGACCTAATTACGCGCTCAATCCTCCCTTCGGGATTTGGCTCTTTTGTCAGAACTGATTCGTAACCCATTTCTTTGAGACGGCCCACCAAGAGCTTGGTCTGAGTTGAAGATCCTGCACCATCTATCCCGTCTATTGTGATGAAGAAGCCTTTGGGGTTCTTTGCCATGATGGTTGATATGTAGCGGAAACTGTTATATTTTTATCCATAGAATTCTTGCTTGATAGAGGCTGTGGATGGGGATGTAACAGTTGTAAGAAAACGTATATAAATGTGTATTTCATTATAACAAAATATGGAGAAAAGCTACAGTCCAAGGGAGGCCGCGGCCATTCTTGGTGTGACAGTACATACAATTCAGGTCTGGGATAGAAGTGGTAAGATAAAATGTCTTAGGCTTCCCAGCGGTAGGAGGCGTATACCTGAGAGCGAGGTCAGAAGAGTCCTCAACCTGCAAGAGGAAAGGAGGGAAGCCATCTATGCCCGCGTCTCTTCCCGAGACCAGAAGGGAGACCTTGAAAGGCAGATTAAACTTCTGAAGGAAAGGGCATCACCTGACGCAATGGTCTTCAGTGATGTTAAGTCTGGACTTTAAGAGAAAGGGCCTTTTGAGCCTTCTCGATGCCGTTGTGAACAGAAGAGTGTCAAAACTGTACGTCACAAACGAGGATAGATTGGCCAGATTTGGCTTTGACCTCATCAAATGGTTGTGCGCTAAGTTCGGGACGGAGGTAGTTGTGGT